>JALREG010000039.1 GCA_023253905.1 Burkholderiaceae bacterium | reverse complement strand
GAACGCGTGGTGCGAAGCTCCGGCGCGAAAGTGGAGTGACCCGGGCCTCCGGTGGAGTGGGCGTACCGGGCTGACCCCGGTCCCGTTGATGGTCAGTACGCGCCGTTTAGATCAAGTTGCGTCGCGGTCGGAGAACAGTACCCCGCCCTTGGCCTTCGAGGTCTTGGGCGTCTCCATGATCTGAATCATCACGGTGGAGGGGTCCACCTGAAAATTGCGGACTACTGAGTCGGTGATCTCGCGAATCAGCGCGCGCTTCTGATCCATCGATCGGCCTTCAATGGCGTAGATGTAAATCTCGGGCATGGATGGGTGTCCGGGTGGTGAGGAAATCCGATCGGGCGACGGGTTCGCTGGCCTGCAGATCAGGCCTGCACATTATCGCCATTCGAGGGGCGTGATACTGCTGAAGTTATCCGTCCAAAGCCCCACGCCGGGGATGTCAGTCTGAGCCGTTCCGATGATGCGGCCTTGGGCGTCGCGAATCGGACGGTCCACCGAAGGATGCGTACGCAAAAACTCGGCGTCTCGGGTGAGGATCATGTAGTGGTTCTCACGGATGAAGCGCCTGGGATCGCTTTCCTGGAAGCGACTGCGTACCTCGAGGCCCAGTGCCTCAGCCTGCCGCTTCACCACGGGATACAGGTTGAGGTAGGCATTGGTGATGTTCACCACCAGGAAGCCATCGGGCTTCAGGTGGGCAGCGTAGGCGTTGAAAGCCTCGCGGGTGAGCAGGTGCACTGGCACGGAGCCGCCGCTGAACGCGGCCAGCAGAATCATGTCGTAGCGCTGGTTTTCTGGAAGCTGAGCGAAGGTGAGCCGCGCATCTCCAATCAGCACCTGGAGCTTTTGCGCCTTCGAATCGCCCAGGAACGTGAACCAGTTCCGCGCAATCCGTTCAGCCTCCGGATTGATCTCGAAAAAGTCATAGCGATCTTTAGGGCGCGCGTAGAGCGCGACCGTGCCCGCGCCCAGCCCCGTGATGGCAACATCGACCTTGTCTTGTCTCGCGTTGAGATATTGCAAGGCCAGGCCGATACCGCTGTCAGGGTTGTAATAACTCACAGGCTTTTGCATGAGATCGGGCGAGAGTGGCTGGATGCCATGCGTGACCTGTCCGCTGTAGAACACGCGGTGGTCGCGCGCGGGCTCGGCAGGAAAGCGGCGCTCGACCACGGCGACCACCCCGTAAAAATTTCGCGATTGATCGAGCGTGGCCTCAACCGCGCCCGGCACGCTGGTGGCGCGGCCGCGGATCGGGCTGTCCCACCAGAAGGCAAAGCTCGCGCAGACCGCTACCGCAACCCAGCGTACGGGGTGCTTGCGCAATGCGCCAGGCGCCGGAGTGTCTGAAGCCGCCTGGCGGCGCGCCCGCCATTGCCGATCGATGACCAGCACCGACAGCGCCGCAGCCGCAGCCAGTCCGATAGGCCACTCGTGAAAATCATTGAAAGCATGGGTGGCCACCAGGGCCACGAACAAACCGCCGCACGCGCCACCAAACGACATCCAGAGGTAGTAACCGGTCAATCGCGCAGGGTCAGTGGGGCGGCGGCGATACAGTTCACCATGGCAGAGCAGGCACACCAGAAACAGCATGAGAGAAAACAGATAGCGCAGCTCGGTCGCGCCGTACCCCCAGTGCACGCCGAACCATTCGGGGATCGCATGCCGACCCGAGACAAAGAGCACAGCAACCAGCGTGAGCGTGGCCACCAGACCGGGCCGGTACCAGCGTGAGTGATCAAAGCTCACGATGAAGGAGAGCAGGTAGATGGATAGCGTCAGAATCCAGAGTCGGGGCTCGGGCGCGATGTTGTGGCTCGCCTGATCGGTGGTGGCAATGAACAGCATCGAGGCCAGCGCAGGCAGCAGCACCCAGGCCGCGATGTCCCGCCACCGGCTGACGCGACTGACTGGTGCGGGGGGCGTTGCTACCGTCGCCGCATGCGAGGGCGAGGGAACCTGTGGTTGGGCCTCTGCCGCGCGCGCCTGGGTCCAGGCCACGATCGCGCAGGCCACTGCGAAGACCCAGAATCCCCAGGTCCAGCCGCGACCCATCACGGGCAGTTCGAACCAGGGCTCGAACAGGTAAGGAAATGACAGGAGCGCGAGCAGCGAGCCCAGATTGGACAGCGCAAACAGTCGATAAACCGAGCCCGCTACCCCGGCCCGGGCGAACCAGTGTTGCAGGAGGGGGCCGGTGCTTGCGAGGCAGAAGTAGGGGAGCCCCACGCACAGGGTGAGAATCCAGAGAATTTGCGAGACCGGTGACTGCTCGCCCTGCGGTCGCAGCGCAGGATCCGGGATGACCGCCTGAGCGAGCCACGCGGCGCTGGCAAGCAGCACGATATGGATGATGGCCTGCTGTCGAACCGACCTGAGCGAGGCGAGTCCGTGCGCATACAGGTAGCCGCCAAAAAGCGCGCATTGAAAAAACAGCATGGCGGCTGTCCAGACCGCGGGTCCCCCGCCAAACCACGGCAGGATGGCCTTGCTCACCATGGGTTGAACCTGAAACAGCAGAAATGCGCTCACAAAGATGGTGAGCGCGAAGAGCGCGATACGCAGCATGTTCGAAGCCTTGATGAAGCGGTGCAGACTATTCCGCCTTGATGCCCGCGCGACGAACCAGGTCCTGGTATTTCCGAACCTCGGCTGCCTTGAAGGCTGCGAACTGATCGGGACTGATCGAGGAAGCCGTTCGCGAAGTGTCGGCAAACAGTTTTGTCATGGCCGGCGTTGCAAGCGCTTTCTGGACGGCTCCATGAACCTGATCAATCACCGCGCGGGGGGTTCCTGTCGGCGCGTCCAGTCCGGTCCAGACGGTGAACTGAAAGCCGGGCAGGTTTTCGGCAAGGGTCGGCAGGTCCGGGAAGGCCGGTAGCCGCGAGGTGGAGGTCACGGCCAGTGCGCGTACCTTACCGGCTCGAATCTGACCGACTGCAGAGGTATCGGCGAACAGATGATCAACATGCCCGCCAAGAAGTGCAGTCAGTGCGGGGGAGGTGCCCGCGAACGGCACATGGGTGGCCTGGGTACTGGTCATCTGATTGAGAAACTCGCCCGCCAAATGCGGCAGACCCGCAATGCCCGAGGACGAGTAGTTCATCTGTGCGCTTGACTCTTTCAGGCGTGCAATCAGATCGGCGAGCGTTTGAATGCCCCGGTCTGGGCGCACGACCAGAAACAGCGGGCTCTCGGATACCACCGCGATGGACTGCAGGTCGGTCACGATGTCATAGGGCAGGTTTCTGAAGAGCGCGGGCGCGATGGCGTGCTGGCTGGTGGACAGCAGGAGCGTGTAACCGTCAGCGGGCGCTCGCGCCACGAAGCCGGCGGCGATCGTGGTGCCCGCACCGGGCTTACTCTCGACGAGCACCGGCTGGCGCCAGATCTCGAAGAGTTCACGGGCGAGCGCGCGGGCAACCACGTCGGCCCCGCCACCCGGTGGATACGGGTTGATGAGGGTGACGGCGCGGGTGGGGAAGGTTTGCGCGTGCGCGGCGGCTGCGAGGGCGAGCGGCGCGAGCAGGGCAACCAGGGCGTGGATGGCGGCTTGTAATTTCATGGCCAGCAGATAGTAGCCAAATCGACGCAGGTTTCAACTGTTTCCCGCGATGGCCGAAAACGGCACCGGATGCTGCAACGCACGAAGACTGAGGGCGCTTGAATTCTTACACTTCTCCGCTTTATTCACCCCAGCGCGATAGCGGCCCTGACAGGCCGGGAGAAGCATGATGGCGTTCGATCTGGCGATCCGCGGCGGTCTGGTCGTTGAC
>JALREG010000413.1 GCA_023253905.1 Burkholderiaceae bacterium | reverse complement strand
AGCGCGACAATCGCCAGGCACGCTGCCAGGACCGTGGTGAGATCGGCCGACCCCTGGGCGCGCAACATGAGAAAGCCCAGTCCAGACGTGGAGCCCAGCAGTTCCGCGACCAGTGCAATCTTCCAGGCCACGCCGTAGGCGATTCGCAGCGCACCCATCAGATAGGGCAGAAGCAACGGAAGCCCGACCTGAAGAACGATTCGGGTTCGCTGGCGAGTGAAACTGGTGGCCATCTCCATGAGCTCACGGTCGATTTGACGCAGGCCCTCAGCGACGTTGATGAGGCAGAACGGCGCCAGGATGGCGACCTGAACGAACACGATCGAAAAATGCCCGGGCGTGAACCATATCGCCGCAAGAATCGCCCAGCCGATTGACGGAAAGGCATTGAGGAACGGTTGAATGACACCGCTCACGATGCCGTCCAGCACAGGCACTGCCCGGGCCAGGAGGGCAAACCCGCCGCCGATCAGGAGCGCGATCAGGACCGAGCCAATCACCCGCACTGTCGAAGCGATGGTGTGTACGAGGAACTCGCTGTCGGTAAAAAGTGCCAGCAGACGTTTCCCCACGGCGACGGGGCCAGGCAGAACGAATTCAGGAAGATTCGCTGCGCCCGCTGCCCACGCGGCCAGCGCGAGGATTACAAGCGTGTCGGCAAGCCAGAGCGCGGGCGCGCGCCCCAGAAAAACCGGCGCGGATACGGCCGCGCGCGCCGGTTCGGGGAGGCTTGAGGATGGGCGGGTCTGGCTCATCGTGCGCCCCCGAACTGTCGTGTGGTGAGGCGCTCAAGCGGGCCAAATAGCAGCCGGTCGGCGAGGGTCACGGCGATGATGATGAACAGAATCACCGCGAACAGCGTTGGCGTGTCGTAGTCCTGTCTCGCAATGTTGATGACATAACCCAGACCGCGTCCGCCACCAAATAATTCGGCGGTGAGCGTTACCTTCCACGCAACACCAAACATGATGCGAAGCGTGGCCGCGGCGAAAGGCAGGAGCGCAGGCGCGACCAAGAGGCGCCAGCTGCGCCAGCGCGCGCGACCGAAGCTCTCGCCCATTTCGAGGAGCTCGGCATCAAGTGCAAGGAGCCCCTCACGCAGATTAACGAGCGCAAACGGCAGCAGCACCGCCACGATGGTGAACACCACGGTGAAGCTTGAGACACCAAACCAGATGACTGCGAGGAGCGTCCAGCCGATTCCCGAAAACGCGCTCAGAAAGGGACTCATTCGCTGATGAATCGCGGGCGCGCTCCACCGTGCGTAATGCGCAGCGAAGGCAAGTATCGCTCCCAGCACGAAAGAGATCACGATTGCCGACGCGATATGTGCCAGTGTGGCAAACAGATGGGGCAGGCGCTGCGCCGACGAGGCGAACGCGAGCACCGCACCGGCCACTTCGCCGGGCGGCGGCAGCACATAGGCTGGAACATGGCCTGCCGACGCAAACCAGGCGAGCGCGAGCGCCAGCACGAAGCCCAGCGCAAGCGCTCGCTGATGGCGCGCCAGCCGGCCGGCCGCGGCTGGCGCGTGGGTCATGAGCGGAGCGTCTTTTCCCAGGTGTAGGCGCGCACGTCGGGTACCTTGGTGACCATTCCCATGTCGCGTCCGATGTTCCAGGCGGTCTGCACTGCGTTTGAATGCTCATCGCCAAACACGGCCGGCACGCGCGTTGTGCGGTCGAACCACCAGTCAAAGAATTTGCGGTCGATGTTGGCCTGCTTCGCGATCGCGCCAAAGACTTCATCGCGGTTGGCGAGCGCGTAGGTGATGGAAGCCTTCAGCATTCGGTTGAATTCATTGAACTGATCGGCCCGCGCGCTGAGCTTGTCGGGATAGGACACGTTGACCGCTGAAACGAGCGGGCCGTAGCGCTCGTTCAGGATCACATTGGTTTCGCAGATGTTGGTGAATTCGCCGGTCTGCATGGCGCGCCAGGCCTGGCTGTGAATGAGCGAGGCCGCGTCGGCCTGTCCGGTGGCAAGCGCGGCCGGCAGGTTAGGCGCCTGGACTTCGACCTGCCTCACGTCACCGCCTTCGAGTGCCATGTTGAGGCCGAATTTGAGACGGAGCGCTTCGCGCACAAACATGTAGCCGGTAGAGCGCAGGCCGTAGGAGGCGAGCGTGCGGCCTTTGAGAGCGGCCGGATCAGTGAGGGGGCTCCCTTTCTTCACCCAGACGCCGCCGCCTTCGCCGACCGGCGAAGCATGGAGCGCGGCCGACAGAATGCGCAGTTCGAGCCCGCGCGCCGCCGCGGCGGGCACGCCGATCACCGCGGTCATCACCACATCAAACTGCTTGGTGGAGGTGGCCTGCAGAAGCTGCGGAATAAGCATGCCCGTGGCTTCGACATCAATCAGGTCGGAGCGCACCTTGCCATTCTTGATCGCCCAAACCACCGCGTCATAGGCGGGGTCAAGCAGGTAGGCGTAGGTCACCTTGGGCTTGGCCTGCGCGCGCAGCGGGCTGGCGGCGAGAACGGCGGGCGCGGCGGTGGCCGCCAGGAAATGACGACGGTTGGTCATGATGCAGAGTCCTCCGGTGCTGTGTGTTCAAGAGACTGAAACAGGCGTTGCAAGCGGTCTCGCAGCGCATCGAGTTCTGGGTTGCCCGACACCCGTCGCGGCCGGGGGGCGGTGACGGGGATGCTTTCGAGCACCCGCGTGGGCTTGTTGGAGAGGAGCACGATCCGGTCCGCCAGCACAATCGCTTCCTCGATGTCGTGGGTCACGAAAAGTACCGTTCGGCCGGTGCGTTGCCAGATGCTCTCGATCTCGGCGCGCAGACGTCTGCGGGTATTGGGGTCCAGCGCCGAGAAGGGCTCGTCCATCAGCACGATGGCGGGATCAACCGCGAGCGCGCGCGCGATAGCGACGCGCTGGCGCTCGCCACCCGACAGCATGGACGGATATTTGTGGGCCGCATCGGAAAGCCCCACCATGCTGAGCAGCTCACGCGCCCGGGGCTCACGCCGACGGGCCTCCTCGCGACCCATGCGAAGTTCAACCCCCATCAAGACATTAGCCAGCGCGTTGCGCCAGGGCGCGAGTCGCGGTGACTGAAAGACGAAGGCCACTTCCTGCCAGGCCTGGGACGGAGGCTTGCCATCCACCGTGACCGCGCCCGATTGGGCGGCAAGCAGATCACCGATCAACCGCAGGGAGGTGGACTTGCCACACCCCGATGGGCCGAGGAGGCAGACGAATTCGCCGCGCCCCACGGAAAAACTGATGTCGTCATAGATGGCCTCGCCGCCGAAGGCAAGCCCTACCCGATCGAAGACGATGGAAGGTTCGGTCACGGCCAGTATTTCCAACGTGTACGGCCCGCCGGGTCGTTGGCCGTGCGGCTGTGAGCATCGAACAACATGGTCTGCATGCCGGCTTCATGTCGTGGCCAGTGCGGCAGGCCCGGATGAGACGGGTCGCCACGATGGGCAAACGCTGCCCACGCGTCGCGCATCTGGGCAGCCAGTCGCGCCATGGCCTGCGGCTCGCCGCCCGCCAGCATGGGGGCCTGCCAGGCGGGCAGGGTATCGAACATGAAGGGGATCTCGCAGCAGTGGCACGCGGCAAAGCGGTTGTCGGGCGCCGCCCAGTCAAACCGGTACACCCAGGCGGGCCGGCCCAGGGCCGCGAGCCGCTCGGCAAAGCCGTGAACGCCTGCGCCAAACGAGGCATCGCCCAACATCGCGCCCAGGAGGGATACGTTATCGCTGCCGCGCGCGCGCAGCCGATACTCGGCCATGGCCTCGTCCGCAGCTGCACCAAAGGTGCGGGCGAACACTTCGCGAATCTGCTCGGGGGCGGCGTCGCGAATCTTGTCGTCGGCGCCAAAAAAGGCAGCCATTTCATCGCGGGTATAACCCACCATCACATCGCGCTCGGCGGCGCCGGCGAGGGCCGCTGACATCAGGTCCTCGCCCAGCAGTTTTTCGTCGATCACGGGAATGAATACCGGCGTGGTGGCGGCAAACGAACCCAGGCTGCGCGCCACGCCCAGCTGAGCCTCGTTAATTTTTTGCGCGTCGACCGTTTTCCATTGCGCGGGGTCGGTGATGTTGAGTGCCCGGGCCATGGACTCGGAAATCTGAAGCGCTTTGGGCATGGAGCGCAGGATGCGGCCGAAGGGCGCGCTCTGGATGATGGCGCGGCGCATGAGCGCGCGGCTCTGCGGTTGCGCGAGCATTGCAAGCACCGATAGTCCGCCCGCCGACTGGCCGGCCACCGTGATGTTGTCTGGGTCGCCGCCGAAGGCCTCGATTTCGCGCGCCACCCAGCTAAGCGCGGCCATCTGATCGTGAAGACCAAGATTGGGCTCGCTGACACCCGGTATGTGCATGAAGCCGAGCGCACCCAGGCGATAGTTGACCCCGACCACCACCATGTCGCCGTGGCGCGCCATGGAGACACCCGAGTACCAGTCGATCGATCCTGCGCCAGTCCAGAAGGCCCCCCCGTGAAGCCAGATCAGTACGGGACGGCGGCGTTTATCAGCGGCGGGTGTCGCAATGGTGAGCGTGAGGCAATCTTCGCCTTGCTCGCCGACAAAATCGCCCATTGCAGCACGCAGGCGCGAGGGCGGTTGCGGCGGGATCGGGCCGTTGCGGGTCGCGTCGCGCTCGCCGGTCCAGGGTTCCACCGGGGCGGGCATCGCAAAACGCAGGGCGCCAACCGGCGGCGCCGCGTAGGGAACAGCACGGAACACACTCACGCCGTTTTCGAGACTGCCTCGAAGCAGACCTGCTGACATGCGGGCGGTGGGCGATGCGCTCATTGCGCGACTCCTGATCGGTGAGGTCGCCGCATTCTAGGCGCTTGCGGCGGTCGGATGAAGCCCTTGATCGCGGGTTCCCTGCGCCCCCGCCTGGGTAATGCCATGCGGACCGGTAGAATCAGCGGTCTCCCTTCGATCGGCTTCCTTTCATGGTCCGTACCCGATTCGCGCCCAGCCCAACCGGGTTTCTTCACATCGGTGGTGCCCGCACTGCGCTGTTTGCCTGGGCCTATGCCCGGCATTTTGGCGGCACCTTCATTCTCCGAATTGAAGACACCGATCTCGATCGGTCGACCCCCGAGGCCGTCCAGGCGATTCTCGACGGCATGAAGTGGCTATCGCTCGATCCTGACGAGGGGCCGTTTTTTCAGACCCAGCGGATGGACCGTTACCGCGAGGTGATAGCGCGCATGCTCGCCGAGGGCACGGCGTATCACTGCTGGAGCTCGCCCGACGAACTCGATGCCATGCGTGAGGCGCAGCGTGCCCAGGGGCTCAAGCCGCGCTATGACGGCCGCTGGCGTCCCGAAAATTCGACGGGGCGCGCGCCTCCCGCCGGGGTGCAGCCCGTGGTGCGTTTTCGGAACCCCGACGGTGGAGCGGTGGTCTGGAATGATCTGGTGAAGGGGCCAATCTCAATCTCGAACGACGAACTCGATGATCTGGTGATTGCGCGCTCGGATGGCACGCCCACCTACAACTTTTGCGTGGTGGTCGATGATCTGGATATGCGGATCACGCATGTGATTCGCGGCGACGATCATGTGAACAACACCCCGCGCCAGATCAATATCCTGAAAGCGTTGGGTGGGGTGCCGCCCAGCTACGGCCATGTCCCCATGATTCATGGTGACGACGGGCAGAAGCTCTCCAAGCGCCATGGCGCGGTGTCGGTCATGCAGTACGACGAGGACGGCTTTCTTCCCGAAGCGGTCATCAATTATCTGGCCCGTCTGGGCTGGAGTCACGGTGATGACGAAATTTTCAGCCGTAGTGATCTGGTGGGCTGGTTCGATGGATCGCATCTGTCCAATTCGCCCTCCCAGTTCGATACCGGCAAACTCCGCTGGCTCAATCAGCAGTATCTGAAGCGGGCCGATGATGCCTGGCTGGCTGCTGCGATACGCCTGCGACTCATTCGCGCCGGGGTGCATGCGGTGGCGCTTGCGGGCCACGATGCGCCCAACCTTGCTCAGGTCTGTGCGTTGTTGAAAGACCGGGCTGCCACGCTGAACGAACTCGCTGACAGTGCGCACATGTTTTACGCTGATCCGCGTCCGCGCGCGGAAGATCTGGCTGCGCATCTCACCGAGGCGGTGCAACCCGCGCTCGTTACGCTGGCGGGGCTTCTGCGCGAAGCGGCCTGGACCCGCGAGGCCGTGCAGGCGGCGCTCAAACAGGCGCTTGCCGCGCACGCGCTCAAAATGCCGCAACTGGCGATCCCGGTCCGGCTGCTGGTGTTTGGCTTGCCGCAGACGCCATCGGTCGACGCATGTCTTGCGCTTCTGTCGCGGGAGCGGGTCGTCGAGCGACTGCTCGCACCGCCCAGTCCGCGGGCCTGAGACCCAGGCCCCGCTCGCACCGTCGCGCCGTCTTAACCCCCGTCCAACGATCCGTCAGGTCAAACAGCGATGTCTGGAAACACTTTTGGTCAGTTGTTCCGGGTCACCAATTTTGGCGAGTCGCATGGCCCTGCCATCGGCTGCGTCATTGACGGCTGCCCGCCCGGACTTGCGCTCGCCGAGGCCGATATTCAGGGCGACCTGGATCGCAGGCGCCCAGGTACCTCGCGACATGTCACCCAGCGGCAGGAACCTGATCGGGTCGAGATCGTGTCGGGCGTGTACGAAGGGCACACCACGGGCACGCCGATCATGCTGCTGATCCGCAATGAAGACGCGCGCAGCAAAGACTACTCAAAGATCGCCGAAACCTTCCGCCCGGGTCACGCCGACTATACCTACTGGCACAAATACGGCATTCGCGACCCGCGCGGTGGTGGCCGATCCTCGGCCCGCCTGACCGCGCCCATGGTGGCGGCGGGCGCCGTGGCGAGAAAATGGCTGCATGAACACCATGGCACGCGCGTCTTCGGTTGGATGTCGCAACTGGGTGAAATTCCAATTCCGTTCACCGACGCCACACAGGTTCCGCTGAATCCCTTTTTTGCGCCGGATGCCGCGATCATCGCGCGGCTGGAGGCCTACATGGACAGCCTGCGGCGCGCGGGCGATTCCTGCGGCGCGCGAATCGAAGTCATGGCCGAGTCGGTACCGGTGGGATGGGGAGAGCCGCTCTACGACAAGCTCGACGCCGATATCGCCTGGGCAATGATGGGCATCAACGCAGTGAAGGGCGTCGAAATCGGAGCGGGCTTCCGGTCGGTTTCGCAACGCGGCAGCGAGCACGGCGACGAACTCACGCCCGCCGGTTTTTTGGGTAATGAGGCGGGCGGCATCCTGGGGGGCATTTCAACCGGCCAACCGATCACGGTGTCCATTGCCATCAAGCCCACGTCCAGCATCCGCGTGCCACGCCGGTCGATCGATAAGAGCGGTGCAGCCACATTGGTCGAGACCACCGGTCGGCATGATCCCTGCGTGGGAATCCGGGCGGTCCCGATCGCCGAGGCGATGCTCGCGCTGATCCTGATGGATCACGCCCTGCGTCACCGTGCCCAGAACGCCGAGGTAAGCGTTGCCACGCCCCGGATTGCCGGGCGGGCACCCGACTGATCCCGGTGGCTTCAGATCCCGGTTCGCGAACCCGTAACGCGGTTCGCGCGCTGTTTCTGGCCTACTTTCTGTTTGTAGGCGCGCTCTCGCCCTATCTCACGCTTTATCTCCACGAAGTGGGTCTGGGTGTAGCTGCCATTGGCCTGGTGATGTCGCTGTCACCGGCCTCGCGGATCGTGGGCCCGCTCGCCTGGGGCTGGCTCGCCGATCGCAGTGCCTCGCGCAATCGGGTGCAACGCGCCTGCTCGCTGATCTCGCTTGCGGCGCTCATCGGCCTGTGGACCTCGGGTGCCGACGTCGCCTGGATTCTGCTCGCCTGCGCGGTGCTGTTCTTCTCCACCTCGGGGCAGATGCCGATTGCGGAGGCGATTGCGCTCGAGGCCGCCGGCCGTGACGCCGGTCGCTACAGCCGGATGCGAGTCTGGGGATCGATCGGATTCATTGCCGGTGTCGTGATCACAGGACCGCTCTTCGAGGTCGTCGGCATCGGGTGGCTACCCGGCTGGCTGATGCTGATGATGGCTGGGGTACTGGCCTGCACCTGGGGGCTGCCCGAGGCACCCAAGCGGGCGGCCGGGCCGCGACCAGCGCCGCTCTGGAAAGCACTCCGCGATCCCGCGAAGGCAGCGTTTTTCGCTTCGGCCTTTCTGATGCTCTACGCGCACTCGGTGTTTTACACCTTCTTTTCGCTGTACCTGGAAGAGCACGGCTATGGGAAGGGTGCGATCGGGCTGATCTGGGCGGTGGGTGTGGTTGCGGAAATTGCCATGTTTTACCTGCAACGGCCGCTATTCCTGCGGTTTTCCGCTCTGTTTCTGCTGGGGCTGAGCGTGGCGGTGGCGGCGCTTCGCTTCGTGCTGGTGGGCGCCTCGGGGGGCGCGTTGTGGTTGCTTGTGTTCACGCAGCTGCTGCACGCCATCACTTTTGGTGTTCACCACACGGCTTCGCAGGCCATCCTGTCGCGCTGGTTCGGGCCCGAGCAGCAGGCGAGTGCCCAGGCGCTCTATGTCACCATCGGCTACGGCGTGGGCGGCATGATTGGCGGCCTGGCGGCGAGCTGGATCTGGGTGGCGATATCGCCGGCTGCGGCGTTTTACGGCGCAGGTGCCGTGGCTGCGCTGGGCTGCCTTGCGGTGTGGGCATGTAAGCGAGCGGAACGCCCGGCTGCGGCTGGCGAGTCGTTTCGTTAACGCCAATGAACCCGCGTCGTCGGGTCCACATGGGGCTGCGTGGCATAATCTTCGATCCGTCTTCTACCGGTTTTCCCCATGTCGCTCGCTCTCCGGACCCTCTATGACAAGCTGTGGGATGCGCATGTTGTGCGCACCGAATCCGACGGCACCGCATTGCTCTACATCGATCGGCACCTGGTTCACGAAGTGACCAGCCCCCAGGCCTTCGAGGGCCTGCGCCTGGCCGGCCGCAAGCCCTGGCGCATCAGCGCCAACCTCGCTGTGGTCGATCACAACGTGCCCACCACCGACCGCAGCGGCCCTATCCTCGACGAGGTCGCCCGTCTGCAGGTGGAAACGCTCGATCGGAATGCCCGCGAGCACAAGCTCGTTTATTTCGACATCCGTGACCGCAGGCAGGGCATCGTGCATGTGATCGGGCCTGAACAGGGCGCCACGCTGCCCGGCATGACCGTGGTCTGCGGCGACTCACACACAAGCACCCACGGCGCGTTCGCGTGTCTCGCTTTCGGTATCGGCACCTCCGAAGTCGAGCACACGCTCGCAACGCAGACGCTCCTTGCGCGCAAGATGAAGAACATGCTGGTGCAGATCGACGGCACACTGGGCGCAGGCGTCACAGCCAAGGACATCGCGCTGGCGGTCATCGGCCGTATCGGCACCGCGGGCGGCACGGGCTTTGCCATCGAATTCGCCGGCTCGGCCATCTCGGCATTGTCCATGGAAGGTCGTATGACCCTCTGCAACATGACGATCGAGGCCGGCGCGCGCTCGGGCATGATCGCAGTGGACGACGCCACGCTTCGCTACCTGAAAGGCCGGCCCATGGCCCCGGCCGGGGACGAGTGGGAGAAGGCCGTTTCCTACTGGCGTACGTTGCGCTCTGACCCGGGAGCCAAGTTTGACGCGGTGGTCACGATCGATGCGGGTGGCATTGTTCCGCACGTCACCTGGGGCACATCGCCCGAAATGGTCACCACTATCGATGGTCGCGTTCCCGATCCCGAGAAGGAGAAAGATCCGGTTCGCCGCGAGGGCATGGAACGCGCGCTCACCTATATGGGGCTCAACCCCAACACGCCCATCAGCGACATTCGGGTCGATAAGGTGTTCATCGGGTCCTGCACCAATTCCCGAATCGAAGACCTGCGCGCTGCGGCAGCGGTCGTGCGCGGCAAGCGTCGGGCTTCCAACGTGAAACTCGCGCTGGTTGTTCCGGGCTCGGGGCTGGTAAAGGCTCAGGCCGAGGCCGAGGGGCTTGATCGCATTTTCCGCGACGCAGGCTTCGAATGGCGGGAGCCCGGGTGCTCGATGTGTCTCGGTATGAATGATGACCGGATCGAGTCGGGCGAACGCTGTGCGTCGACCTCGAATCGCAATTTCGAAGGCCGGCAGGGGGCGGGTGGCCGCACGCATCTGGTAAGCCCCGCCATGGCTGCGGCCGCGGGTATCGCTGGTCATTTTGTTGACGTTCGCAGGCTCGGCTGAGGAGGTCGGCAATGAAGAATCTCACCGTACACCGTGGCCTCGTGGCTGCGCTTGATCGTGCAAACGTCGACACCGACGCCATCATCCCGAAGCAGTTTCTCAAGTCAATCAAGCGCTCGGGTTTTGGTCCGAACCTGTTTGACGAGTGGCGCTATCTCGATCGTGGCGAGCCGGGCATGGACAACACCAATCGTCCGCTCAACCCCGACTTTCCGCTCAATCACGCCCGCTATCGCGGCGCTTCGGTGCTGCTTGCGCGAAAGAATTTCGGTTGCGGATCCTCGCGAGAGCACGCGCCCTGGGCGCTGGAAGACTACGGCTTTCGGGTGCTGATTGCGCCCTCGTTCGCTGACATCTTCTATAACAACTGCTTCAAAAACGGGGTGCTGCCCATTCGCCTTGCAGAAAGCGAAGTGGATTGGCTGTTCCACCAGGTCAATGGATTCGTCGGGTTCGAGCTGGTGGTCGATCTGCCTGAGCAGGTGGTCAGCACCACCGACGGTTCGCGCAGTTTCCGGTTCGAGGTGGATGAGTTCCGCAAGTATTGCCTCGTCAATGGCCTTGATGAGATCGGGCTGACGCTTCGGCATGCCGACGCCATCCGGGAATACGAAGCCAGGCGGCTCGCCGAGCAGCCCTGGCTGGGGCGAATGCTGGCTGGCTGAATACCGGCGCGTTCAAGGCATTCTTCAAGACAGACACGGAGCGGCGGGCGAGCGCCCCGCCCTGACAGGTGCGAGGGGTGTCGCGGCGAGGAGTCGAGCGCGGCGCCCCCCAAGGAGCGATCACTATGAAAATTGCAGTGCTGGCGGGCGATGGCATCGGCCCCGAAATCACCGAACAGGCTGAGCGGGTCATCGCCGCGCTTCGAAGCGACGGACTGCCGCTCGAAACCGAGCACGCACCGGTGGGCGGAGCGGGGTTTGATGTGGCGGGCGATCCACTGCCGGAGGCCACTCTGCGGTTGTGCGAGCAATCAGATGCCATCCTGTTCGGCGCCGTAGGCGGCCCAAAATACGACGCGCTGCCACGCCCGCAGCGGCCCGAGCAGGGGCTTCTGCGGTTGCGTAAGCACTTTGACCTGTTTGCCAATCTGCGACCGGCCACGGTGTTTCCCGAGCTTGCGCATGCCTCAACGCTGCGCCCGGAGATCGTTGCTGGGCTCGACATTCTGATTCTTCGCGAGCTGACCGGCGACATCTATTTCGGCCAGCCGCGCGGCATACGCACCAACGAGAAGGGGGAGCGCGAGGGCTTTGACACCATGCGTTACAGCGAGGGCGAAATCCGTCGCATCGCTCAGCTCGCCTTCGAAGCGGCACGCAAGCGCAGCCGTCGCGTCTGTTCGGTGGACAAGGCCAACGTGCTGGAAACCACCCAGCTCTGGCGTGATGTGGTGACTGAACTGCACGCGCAACACAAGGACGTTGAACTCACGCACATGTATGTTGATAACGCTGCGATGCAGCTGGTGCGCAATCCCAAACAGTTCGATGTCATCGTGACGGGTAACATGTTCGGTGACATTCTGTCCGACGAAGCGTCGATGCTCACGGGATCGATCGGCATGCTGCCCTCGGCCTCGCTGAATTCAAAGCACTTCGGCATGTACGAACCCATTCATGGCTCGGCCCCCGATATCGCGGGGAAGGGTGTGGCGAATCCACTGGCCACCATCCTGTCGCTTGCCATGCTGATGCGGCACTCGCTCAATCAGGAGGCGGCTGCTGCAAGAATCGAGGCGGCGGTCCGCAAGGTGCTGGCGCAGGGCCTTCGCACCGGTGACATCGCCGAGCCGGGCAAACGCACGGTGGGTAGCCGCGAAATGGGCGATGCCGTGCTGGCGGCCCTCTGAACCAGGTAACGTACAGGGAACGGGTGATGGCGATGAAGGTTGGGATGGTGGGCTGGCGCGGCATGGTCGGCTCGGTGCTGATGCAGCGCATGCGCGAGGAGAATGATTTCTCGCTGATCGAGCCGGTTTTCTTCAGCACCTCTTCAACCGGGGGCGAAGCGCCGTTGGGGGCCGGTCGCCTGCAGGACGCAATGTCGGTGGAAGCGCTTGCCCGGATGGACACGATTCTCACGTGTCAGGGCGGGGACTGGACCAACGAGATTTATCCGAAACTCCGCGCGGCGGGTTGGAAGGGCTACTGGATTGACGCGGCCTCGGCGCTGCGCATGAAAGATGAGTCCGTCATCATCCTGGATCCCCTCAACCTGCATGTCATTCGCGACGCGCTCGCCCGTGGCGGCCGCGATTTCATCGGCGGCAACTGCACGGTGAGCCTCATGATGATGGGGCTCAACGGCCTCCTTCGCGAGAATCTGATCGAATGGGTCACGGCCATGACCTATCAGGCGGCCTCCGGCGCCGGCGCGCAAAACATGCGTGAACTGCTCGCGCAGATGGGGGCGCTCCACGCGACGGTGGCGCCGCAGTTGGCAGATTCCGCCTCAGCCATTCTCGAGATCGATCAAGGCGTGGCCGACACCATGCGAGGCAAGTCGTTTCCGACTGAGCAGTTCGGCGTCCCGCTCGCAGGCAGTCTCATTCCCTGGATCGACAAGGACCTCGGTAACGGCATGTCCCGCGAGGAGTGGAAAGGCGACGCCGAGTTGAACAAGATCCTGGGTCTGCCGGCGTCCGGGCCATCGCACATTCCTGTAGAGAGTCTATGTGTCCGTATTGGCGCCATGCGATGCCACAGTCAGGCTCTCACCATCAAGCTGCGGCGTGACGTTCCCATCGCTGATATCGAGGCGTTAGTCGCGGGCGGCAACGATTGGGTGAAGCTCGTCCCCAACACGCGCGAGGCGAGCATTCGTGATCTTTCGCCCACCGCGGTGACTGGTACGCTAACGGTTCCGGTGGGCAGGCTCCGGAAGCTTGCGATGGGACCGGAATACCTCAGTGCATTCACGGTGGGCGATCAGCTGCTCTGGGGAGCGGCTGAGCCGCTTCGCCGGATGCTGCGGATCCTCATCGACTAGCGCCGGGCTGGTGCTACGCGGCCCGCTGGATCGAATCGATGCGAACTGCGTTCAGCCTGCCAGCCCGCAAAGCTGCGCCGCTTTTGGCGCTCGCCGTGTTCCTCTTTGTGCTCGCATTCGATGTGGCCGCGGCGCGCCTGGGCATGATGACGGTCCGTTCGGCGCAGGGTCAGCCCTTCGATGCCGAGATCGCACTGGCCGATTGGGATGAAACCTCCGAGCGGCCGCGGGTTGTCCCTGTAGAGCCGTTGAGAATTCGGCTCGCTGGGCGCGAAGAACTCGTCTGGCCCACGGCCTGGCTCGATACATCGCGTGTCGGTAATACGGTGGTTCGAATTCGTACCGAGTTCGAGATTTCGGAGCCGGCGTTCGAACTGACGTTGCGAATCGAATCGGACCGGGGGCAGATGGTCATTACGTATCCGATTACGTTGAGGCCCGCCGGCCAGAGCCTGACGGGCGGTGCGGAGCGGATTCGCGGTGTGGTGGCGCTCGACGATGTTCCCGGTCGGGCTGTGACCGTCAGGCCATCCCCACCGGCCGCTGCCCCACAACGAGCCGTACGAGAGGATCCGATTGCGGATCTGCTGCAGGGCCAGCAGCGTGGTCAGGTACCGGCGCGGCCAGTGGTGTCGCCCGACGCACCGCGAGCGCCAATGCCTGGTGGCGCGCCGGCTGCGAACGGTGGCGGAGCGAGTGCCGCGCAGTCGCCCGGTTTGTCGCAGAAGGCTGAACAAACGATGTCGGCGCTGCTTGCCGAGCGTGCGGCGGCGAAGAGGCCACAGCCGGCCCCCGTGGCGTCGCCGGTTCAGAAGCCAGCGCCTCCCTCCCCGAATGCGCCAGCGCCTGAGGGGCCCAGGCCTGTTACATCTCCAGTGGCTGCGGTGCCTGCCGCCGCAGCCGCGCCCCCTGCTGGGCCCGTGGCGGCGGCTGCGCCGATCCCCGCGC
>JALREG010000355.1 GCA_023253905.1 Burkholderiaceae bacterium | reverse complement strand
CGGTGACAGCATCAAATTGCTTGCGGGCATCGGGCCGGGCATCGTCCCAAAGGTCGCTTCGGTAAATGGCAAGCCGCGGGGCGCGCGTGAGGCCGTTACCCACCGCGCGGTACTCACGCATCTGCAAAGCGGCTAGAAAGAGCGAAAGATCCTCGATGCTTCGCCCCATGCAACCCAGGGTGTCGAGGCTTTCGGAGAGATGACGCACCCCAGAGAAGCTCAGCTCGCCGTAGCCCGGCTTGATGGCATGATCCCCGCAGTAAGCGGCGGGTCGGATGACCGAACCGCTTGTTTGCGTGCCGACCGCGAGCGGCACCATGAAGTCCGCCACGGCGGCAGCCGAGCCCGATGAGGAGCCGCCAGGCGAGTGCGCCGGGTTGTGCGGATTGGTGCAGGCACTGGGATGTCGGTAGGCAAATTCGGTCGAGGCGGTTTTGCCAAGCACCAGTGCGCCTGCCTCGCGACTAAGTGCCACGCAGGCAGCGTCGGCGACGGGGCGATGTCCGGCATAGATGCGCGATCCGTACGCAGTCGGCTGATCGGCCGTATCAATCACGTCCTTGAAGCCGACCGGTATGCCGTGGAGCAAGCCGGCGCGGGGCGAGGCATCGGCGCGTTTCGCGCTGGCGATCGCCGCTTCTGGGTCGAGCTGGACCCAAGCGCGCACCTGGGGATCCCGATGTTGGATGCGTTCAAGACAGCTGCGCACAAGGGTCTCAGCGCTCAGGTTGCCGGCGGCGATCTGGGCCGCTGCTTCGATGGCGGTCAAGCGATGCGGTTCGCGTGTCATGGGAGCTTTTCGATTCGGTGCAGACGGAAACCATACTTCAAACGCAAAGCCCTGTACACGCGGGGGCCGGCAATCGACACAGCGCGATGCGGCGGATGCCGCGCGGCGGAATTTCACCCCCGCGCTTGACGCGTCAAAAGATCGTCGCGTACCGTGGGGCACCGTGACCGAATAGTGATCGGTCGACAAATCGATTTACAACAATTCCTATCGGAGGATTTCCATGCTTCAGTCCAGATGGTTAGTGGCCGGTCTTTTGTCGGCCGCGCTCGGTGCGTTTTCGGTTCAGGCCCATGCGCAGGCCAAGGTCAAGCTCCGCCTGGGGCATGTCACGTCGGCCACCGCCATCGCGGGCCAGGGCGGCAAGGCGTTTGCCGATACGGCGCGCCAACTCTCCAACGGCGAAATTGAAATCGAGCTTTTCCCCAATGGGCAGCTGGGCGGCGAGCTCGAAATGCTCTCGCAGGTACGCCTGGGCACACTCGACATCGCGATGAACGGATCGGGCATTGTCGCGGCGATCGAACCCACGTTCAGCATCACCGAGTTGCCGTACATCTGGAAAGATCGTGAATCGGCCTGGAAGGTCCTCTCTGGCCCAACCGGCACCCGCATTCTCGGTACGCTCGAGGCGAAGGGCATCAAGGGCCTGTCCTGGGGCGTCTGGGACTTCCGTGGCTTTCTCATGAACGGCACCGACATCAACCAGCCGGCCAACATGAAAGGCAAGAAGATCCGCGTGATCGAGAACGCGCTCTATGTCCGGACCGTACAGGCCTTTGGAGGCAACCCGGTTCCGATGGCATGGCCCGAGGTGTACACCGCGCTTCAGCAGCGCACCATCGACGGCGTGGACACCAATTACCACGGCATGGCCGACTCGAAGCTTTTTGAAGTGGCCAAGAGCCTGGCGATCACCGACCATATTTTCACGGCCACCGTCTACGTGATGAACCTGAAGAAGTTCCAGTCGCTGTCGCCAGCGCATCAGGATGTGGTCCTGAGAGCATCGCGTGCTGCGGGTGAAACCATGCGCGCTGGCGCGGCCAAGGCCAACGAGGACGCGATCGCGCTCATGGAAAAGAACGGCGTCAAGCTGATCCGCCCCGAGCGTCCCCCGTTTGAAAATGCAGTGGCCGGCGTTCATAAGTTCTTCTCCACCATGGTGGGCGCTGATCTGTTGAAAGAAGTCGCTGACGCGCAGCGCTGACCGGCCGATGCCCCACGTCGATGCGAACGGGATCCGACTCCACTATGAAAGTGTGGGGTCGGGTCGGCCGGTGGTGTTCTGTCATGAATACGCAAGCGATGCGCGAGCCTGGGAAGCGCAGCTGCGTTATTTCGGGCGGCGCTACCGCGCTATCGCCTACAACGGGCGCGGCTATCCGCCGTCATCGGTGCCGCTGGATGACCAGAGCTGGCTCCATCGGCATCTCATTGACGACCTGACCTCACTTCTCAACTCGCTAGGCATCGAGCGGGCGCATGTCGTGGGCCAGGCCACCGGCGGCAACGTTGCACTTAATTTTGCGATTGCACACCCGGAGCGCGTGATGGGTCTGGTGGTGATCGGTGCCGGGGCCGGTACCACCGACCGTGAGCGGTGGCTGGCGGGCGCGCGAGCACTGGCTGATGACATTGCACGACGTGGTACGCGTGACGCTTTCGCAGCCATTGAAGAGGCGCCGCAGCGTGCCATTTTCAAAACTAAGGATCCGCGAGGCTGGGAAGATTTTCTTGGGCTGCTCCATGATCTCTCGCCGGTTGCAGCCGAGAAATTGATGCGCATTACGCTGACCGACCGGCTGCCCGTCACTGCGCTGGGCGAGCCGCTGCGGCAACTCGAATTACCCGTACTGGTCATGACGGGCGACCAGGACTTTCCCTCGCACGAAGCCTGCCGCTTCATCCGTGACCATGCACCGTATGCCGGGCTGGCCATGCTTCCGATGTGCGGACATGCAATGAACCTGGAGGAGCCCATGCTCTTCAATCAGATGGTCTCGGAATTTTTATCTTCGGTGGATGCTGGCCGCTGGGGCTCCTGGTCGCGCGTCGGCACAGGGAGCGCGGACTGATGTTTCCCACGCCTTTCGAACTCAAGTTGCTGTTCTGGGTCTGCGTGGTCATGGCCCTCTGGCTGGGCTGGATTGTCCGCGCAGATTACGCATCGCTGCCGCTGGTGCCGCGAATCTGGCGAAATTTCGAGAACTCGATCACCGTGTTTCTGATGCTGCTCATGCTGTCGGCCTCCACTGTTCAGGTGCTCGCGCGCTACGTGCTGCCTGATGATGTGACGCTGCCCTGGACCGAGGAAGCGGGGCGGCTCTTCATGGTCTGGGCCACGCTGTGGGCGGCGGCCACGGTACAGCGAACCGATGAACACATCACCATGACCGCGATTTTCGACCTGCTGCCCGAGGCCGCGCAGCGCTGGTTACTGGTGTTCTGCGATCTGCTCACGATCGCGCTCCTCGCGCCGGTGACCTGGTGGGGTTGGAACAATGCCCGCACGCTCGACATCATGCAGTCGATCTCGTTGGGGCTGCCGCTTTCGATCTTCGCGTACTCCATTCCGGTGACCGCGGGTCTGATGATCATCTTTTCGCTCGGCCTCATTGCACGCCGATTCTCGGACCAGCCGGTCCGCACTGGCGGCAGCGCCGTCGAGATCTGACCAGGAAAGTAGCGCCCCATGGATGGCCTCACGCTCATCACGATTGTCTTTTTTGTTCTGTTCGCTTTGCGGGTTCCGATCGCCATTACGCTGATCGGTTCCTCGCTCGTGGGGCTCCTGTTTGCGCCCTCGTCTATTCCCATCTCCACATTGCCCACCACCATGTGGCAGGGCGTCAACCACTTTGTTCTGCTCGCCATTCCGTTCTTCATCCTGATGGGTGACCTGGCGCTCGCCTCTGGCGTGACCCAGCGGCTGGTGAATGTCGCCAAAGCCTGGATCGGTCATGTGCACGGCGGGCTCGCGCATGTAAGCGTATCGGTCAATATCGTGATGGCTGGCATGTCGGGCTCCGATCTCGCCGATGCTGCCGCTACCGGCAAGCTGCTCATTCCCGCCATGAAGCGTGCGGGTTACCCGGTGGCGTACGCGGCATCGATCATCGCGGGGGCGGCCATGATCGGTCCGCTCATCCCGCCATCGATTGCATTCATTCTCTATGCCGCGGCGACGGAAGCCTCGGTGGGGCGGCTGTTTTTGGGCGGGGCTATTCCGGGCGCGCTGCTGGGGCTTCTCCTGATGCTGCAGGCTTATGTGCAGGCGCGTCGTAACAACTTTCCGAAGGAACCCAAAGCCACGTTCGGCGAGCGGGTGAAAACCACGGCGGTCGGCATGCCGGTGCTGCTCATTCCGGCAGTGGTGCTGGGGAGCATCCTGTCCGGCA
>JALREG010000259.1 GCA_023253905.1 Burkholderiaceae bacterium | reverse complement strand
GGCGCGACCGCACGGAACTCGTGCGCCTGATAGCTCATCTTGGTGTAGACGTTGGGGTTGATGGAGTTGGTATCTGCAGTGGCCATCAGCAACGTGTAGCCATCGGGCGGCGAATTGAACACCATTTCCGAGGCGATCATGCCGTTGGCACCACCCCGGTTTTCAACCACCATGGGCTGACCCAGCGCGTTACCAAGCTGCGCCACCATCGCGCGTGCCGCCACGTCGGTGGCACCACCCGGCGGAAACGGAATCACGAGTTTGATGGGCTTGGTGGGGGCCCAGCCCTGCGCGACCGCGGCCAGCGGCGCAGCGCCCAGCAGCGTGGCCAAGGTGAGCGCGGTGGCGCCCAACAATCGGCGGGTGGACGGCCGGGTCATCCCGGTGTCGCGTAAATTGAATCGATTGTTTGTCATGACTCCTCCTGGGGTGTGGAAAGTGTGAAACGGTTGCAAAGATTCAGCGTCCGGTGAACCGGGGTGGTCGCTTTTCATTGAAGGCGCGAATGCCCTCCCGGCGGTCGGCGGTCGCCACCAGCCGGCTGTAGGCCTCGACTTCAAAGAAGAGACCTGTCCGGGTATCCATCTGCGCGCCGAACTCAATTGATTTCTTCACCTGCCGGATCGAGATCGGCGCGTTGGCGAGAATGCGTCCGACCAGCTCAAGCGTGCGGTCAAACACCTGATCGTCGGGAAACACATGGTTATAGAGACCCAGCGCTTTTGCTTCGGCCGCCGTGATCAGATCACCCGTGAACATCAGTTCCTTGGCCTTGCGGATGCCGATCGCACGCGGCAGATGTTGCGTGCCGCCACCGCCCGGCATGATGCCGCGCGAGACTTCGGTAAAGCCACAGCGTGCCCGATCGGATGCGATGATGAAATCGCACCCCAGCGCGAGTTCGAGCCCGCCGGCGACCGCCGGGCCGTTGAGACAGGCGACCACCGGAACCGGGCAGTCGTAGATGGCGCGCATCATCCGTTCAAACAGATAGTGCTGGGTGTTGAACTGGTCATCGGTCATGCCGTCGCGCTCTTTGAGATCGGCGCCACCGCAAAAGCGCGACCCCACGCCTGTCAGAATCACGCAGCGATAGCGCTCGGGATCGGCCTCGAGCGCCGAGAACACCGCGATGATGTCGTACCCCATCTGCGTGCTCATCGCATTGGCCACCTCGGGGCGGTTGAGCCGGACCCGCAACAGCCCCTCGCGAGGCGAGTCGAGCAGCAGGGTATCGAGCGCTTCGGGAAACGGGTGGTGGACTGTGGTCATGACCGATCTGCCAGAAGTGCGTTGTGTTCGCCAAGTGCCGGACCGTTTCCGGCAAGCGGCGGGCGTTTGCCGTCAAAGGAGATGGGTAGCGCCATGGTGGAAACATCACCGCGGGGGGTGGGCTGCAGCATGCCGACTGCGGCAAGCTGCGGGTGAGCAAGAACCTGATCAACCGTCTGCATGGGACCGCATGGAATCGATACTGCCGACAGCATCGCGAGGCAGTCTTCGGTGCTGATCGCTTCGATCGCAGGCTCGAGCACGGCAAGCAGCGCCGCGAGGTTTTCCACCCGCGCGCCGTTGCTCGAAAAGCGAGGATCAGCGGGCAGATGCGACAGACCCAGTACTGAACAGAGCTTCACGAAGAGCGTGTCGTTCCCGGCCGCAATCATCACCTGGCCATCAGCACAGCGAAACACCTGATACGGCGCGATATTCGGACTGCCGGAGCCATTGCGGCGGGGCGCAGGCCCGCCTGCGTTCCGGTCGGTAAGCGGCACGGTCATCCACGCCATCGCGGTTTCAAAGAGCGACACATCAACGATACGCGGCCGCCCACCCGCCTGGCGTGCGCGCTGGGTGATTGCGGCCAGAATGCCGATCGCCGCCCACATACCGGTACCGATATCGTTGATGGATACCGGGACGCGACTGGGCTCATCGCCGTCGTGGCCGAGAATGCTCATCATGCCGCTGAAGGCCTGGATAAGGGGATCATAACCAGGGCGGCTTGCCATCGGGCCATCACGACCGAAGGCGCCCAGATTGCAATAGATGAGGTCGGGCTTGGCCGCAGTGAGCGACTCGGCATCCAACCCATATCGCGTGAGCGCGCCTGCTTTCAGGTTCTGCATGACGACGTCGGCGTGTTCGCGGATGAAGGCATGCAACCGCGCAAGCATCCTGGCATCGTCAAAGTCGACCTGAACGCTTTCCTTACCGTTGTTCACTGCATGAAACATCGTGGCCGAGTCGCCAGTGAAGGGCGGCCCCCAGCCGCGCGCATAGTCGCCTCGCCCCGGTGATTCCACCTTGACGACCCGAGCACCCAGCTGCGCGAGGATATTGCCGGCGTAGGGCGCAGCGAGGCTGTGCCCGATTTCGACTACACAGAGTCCGCTCAGGGGCAGCGCACCCGGCCCGGGATCACCGGCGTTCTGTGGATTCATCGTGGCTCCGGAACGTCTTTGAGACCATAGTCGCGCTCGGCCGACTCTCGCGTCACGTAGCCATCCAGAACATCCTCGAGCACCGCCTGCCGATCACGTTCGGCCGGACGCCCATAGCCGCCGCTTCCCGACGGATTGAGCGATACCCGATCACCGCGCCTCAACACCTCAGTTGCCCCCTTGGGCGGCACACTGCGCACGCGACCTTCGCCGTCCGTGACGGTGCAGAGAAAGGGCGCCCCGGCTCGTCCGCCGAAATACCCCTCGGGCGCAAACTCGCCGCGCTCACCGGCCACGGTAAATGAGGCGGTGTCGAACTCCACCCGATAGGAGCGGCGCGCGGTGAGTCCGCCGCGATACCGGCCCGCTCCGCCGCTATCGGGTACCAGCGCCCACTCATCCACCACCAGTGGCATGGTCTGCTCGATGTATTCCACCGGCAGTGACCCTGCATTACCCACATACACCCGGATACCGTTCACGCCGTCCTGAGTGGCCCGCGCACCCATCCCCCCGCCATGGGGTTCGACGATGCTCACGATCGGCCGGCCAGTGCGGCGTACGCGCTCGGCGTCAGGATCGGGGCCACCAAACACGCCGGAGCAGGCGGCGCAGTTGCTCTGACCGATCACGCGATCAGGCACCGCCGCCGACAGCGCTTTCAAAAGCAGATCGATCACGCGGGGCGAGGTCTCAGTGTTGCCGCTCACCACCGGTGCCGGGAAACGGCAGTTGACGATACTGCCTTCCGGGGCGGTGATATGGACTGGACGATAACAACCCTGGTTGATTGGAATCGACGCATCGGTAATCGCCTTCACCGTGAACCAGGTGCTGTTACAGGTGACCGCGAACGGACAGTTGATACCACCGGGGCTCTGGTCACCGCTTCCGGCATAGTCGAAATGCATTTCATCGCCTGCGACCGTAACGCGTACCTTGATCCGCACCGGGTCGGCAGGCCAATTTTTCGCGTACACGCCTTCGACCCAGTCCTCGGCCTCGTACACCCCGTCGGGGATCTCGCGGATGGCTGCGCGCATCAGTGCTTCGGAATGGTCGAGCGAACGCTTCATCGCGTCAGCCAGCGCCTGCGCGCCGTATTTCTGGCAGAGCGAACGGATGCGCTGGTCGCCTACAAATGTGCCGGCATATTGCGCCTGAATATCAAGCAGACGCCCCTCTGGGTCGCGGGTGTTCTGCACGATCAGCGTCTTGACATCGTCGACGATCTCATCGTTACGGAACAGCCTGACCGGCGGAATGCGAACGCCCTCGCCAAACACATCCCAGGTATCGAGCATGTAGCTGCCCGGGGTCTGGCCGCCAATGTCACTCCAGTGTCCGCGCGTCATCACGAAGGCCACAATCTCGTCGCCGAAGAACACCGGCCGGGTGAGCTGCACATCGGGCTGATGGTTGCCACCGCCCAGGTAGACATCGTTACTGATGATGACATCGCCAGGCCGGAGCCGGTCGCGACCAATCACCTCGACCGAGCGGCGGGTGGAGATCACGGCAGAACCGAGCATGGTGGGAATGTCGTTGCCCTGCGCCACCAGCTGCATCTGCGCATCGAACACCGCGGCCGACGCATCGGCGCCCAGATGCATGATGGGGCTGGCTGCCGTGCGCATCATGGCAACCTTCATTTCGCGCGCGATGGAATAGAGCGAATTTCGCAGGATCTCGTAGACGATCGTTTCCATGGTTCGCTCCCGCCTCAGAGATGGATGTGAAGATAGCCCGCTGCGTCGACCTGCGCATGCTGACCGGTCTTGAACACGATCGAGCTGCTCGCCTCCTCGATGATGGCCGGACCCGCGATCTGCTCACCCTCGGCGAGCCCACTGCGCTGGAACACCCGCAACACCTGCGGCTGCCCGTCGATCACCACCGAGCGCTCGCCAGGCGCGCCACGCGCCTGCGACTGTGAACGCGCTGTGCCACGCCACCCCGAGGCCACGCTCGCCTGCAACCGAAGATTGGTGAGGATGACGGGCTGATCGGGTTTAATGAAGTTCCACATACGTTTATGGCTCTGCTCGAAACCGGTTCGCAGCTCGGCGCGAAACGCCGATGGGTCAGCGCTTGCGCGCGCAATCAGAGACGCATCGACATCCACCGCAATCGAGGCGGGCTGCCCGGCATAACGACAATCGGCGCGCCACCGTGCCTCCACCCCCAACGCGGCCACCGCAGAGCCGAAAGTATCGGACGCTTCGCGCTGCAACTCGCGCGCCAGCTGCTCGATGCGCTCGCCCGGGAGGCTGCCAAGATCGGCTTCCACTGCGCGCTGACTGTCATGCAACCGGTCTGCCATCACCATGCCAAGCGCGCTGAAGAGGCCTGGCAGCGGCGGCACGATCACCCGCCTTATGTCGAGCTCTTCGGCCAGATCCACCGCGTGCACAGGACCTGCACCGCCATAACAGAGGTAGGCAAATTCACGCGGATCGAAGCCACGCTCGACCGTCATGAGCCGCATCGCTTGCGCCATGAGCGAATTCGAGACCGCTCGCACAATCCGAGCGGCCTCAAGAACGCTGACCCCAAGCGGCTTTGTGAGGTGGGCCTCGATCGCGCGTTCAGCCGCCGCCCGATCGAGTCTGAACTCGCCGCCCAGGAACGAATCGGGATCGACATAGCCCAGAACCAGATTGCAGTCGGTGACCGTTGGCCGCTCGCCACCCCGACCGTAGCAGGCAGGGCCCGGATCGGCGCCCGCGCTCTGGGGTCCGATCCGAACACCCCCGCCAGCATCGATCCAGGCGATTGAACCACCGCCCGCCCCGATCGAATCAATATCGATCGTGGGTGAACGGACCGCATAGGTATGCACCATCGCCTCGGTTCGAAGCTCGGGACGGCCATCTCTCACCAGCGAAACGTCGAACGTGGTTCCCCCCATATCGCCCAGCAACAACCCCTTGATGCCCAGGTGGTCGCTGCCGCGTACGGCCGCGCTGACACCGCCCGCCGGCCCGGATTCGAGGAGCACGATCGGCTTCTTTGCGACCACATCGCCGCTCGCCAGTCCGCCGTTTGACTGCATGAAAAGGAGCTCGCCACCAAAGCCTTCGGCTTTGAGCTCCGAACCGAAGCGCTCGATATACCGGGCACAAACCGGCCCCAGCATCGCATTGATGACAGTGGAGCTTGTCCGCTCGTACTCCTGCATCTCGGGGTTGACCTCATGAGAGGCGGTGACAAAGCGATCAGGCAGGAGGCGTCGTACGACTTCGAGCGCGCGCTGCTCATGCGCGGGGTTGGCATAGGCGTGCAGAAAAACGATTGCCACTGCCTCGATGTCGGATGCATCAATCTGCTTCGCGACTTGGGTCAGCTGCTCTCGATCGAGCACGGTCTCGATCGAGCCGTCATGTCGAATGCGCTCGCTCACCTCGAAACGCCAGCGCCGCGGTACCAGCGGGCGCGGATTCCTGAATTGCAGGTCATAGAGGTCGGCACGGTCGTGGCGCGAGAGCCTGCGCAATTCGAGAATGTCGCGAAACCCCGCGGTGGTGATGAGGGCAGTCGGCGCGCCCTTCCCTTCCACGATCATGTTGGTGGCCATGGTGGTGCCGTGACCAATGAAGCCCACCTGCGCAGGGGCGGTACCACTCAGTTCGAGAATCCGGCGAAAGCCGTTCATCGCACCCATTACGCGATCCGCGGGCGTCGTGGACACCTTGGTGGACCAGACCTGGCCCGATGCATCATCGACCATCACCACATCGGTGAAGGTGCCCCCCACATCAATCCCGATTCGTCGCATTTTGAAACGTTTCCAAATTTTCAGAAAAATCCGGGGAGACGGCGCTGTGACTGCAATCGCCAGTCCCCCCTTGAGCGTCGCAGATTGTTCAGCCGGACGCTCAGGAAGTCAATCCCGCCCGGTTTACCGCCGGCGCGCAGGAGCCACGAACCACCAGTTCGGCGCGCACGGTCAGCGACTGGCGCGACGTAGCGGGATCAGCCAGCCGCTGAACCAGAAAGCGGCCGGCGGCGCGGCCCAGCACATCATGCGGCCAGCAGACTGCCGTGACCCCGGGGCTGGAGAGTCGGGCGAGATCGCTGTCGGCGCCCGCGATCACTGACAGGTCCTCGGGAACGCTCAGCCCCGCCTCCCGGGCAGCCAGCATGACGCCAGGCAGGAGCGATGAGCCCCCAGCAATGATGGCGGTGGGTCGCTCCTTGAGGGCAAGCAGGGCGCGGGTTTGTTCGTACCCCGCCTCGGGGCTAAAGGAGGCCATACGCACCAATCGGTCACTGACCTTGAGCCCGGCACGCGACATGCCGGTACGATACCCCGCCAGACGATCGCGGGCCGGATGCAGACCCGCCTCGCCCGACAACATCGCGATGCGGCGGTGACCAAGCGCAGTGAGATATTCCACCGCGGTCGCGACACCCTGGGCATGCTCAACGCCGACCGAATCGAATTCGGCGGGTGCGCGACGGTCAATCAGCACAATCGGAAAACCGGTATCTCGCATCGCCGACAGCAGCGTTCGCGAGCGCTCGGACGACGAAGCAATGACCAGGCCGTCGATACGCCGCTGACGCAACCCTTTCAGCAGCGAGATCTCGCGCGCCACCTCATGGCCACTGGAGGCCACCATCGTGGAAAACCCGTGCGGCTCGACCGGCCGATCGAGCGGGACGCGGTGTGGGTCCTGCCCAAGGTCGTGGCAGAGGTGCGCTTCATGGACTGGACGACGGCAGGGCATCTGCGGCACCCGAGCTGGCGCGGGATCCGCCGGGACAAGTTGCCGGGCGATCTGTGATCATGTCCCGCGTGACCGTGATCGCCCACATCAGCGACCTGCACGTGACGGGTGACGCCGCACGTCGGTCCCGGATCTGCGCGGTCGTCGACCACGTGAACGCCCGCACCGACGGCATCGAC
>JALREG010000155.1 GCA_023253905.1 Burkholderiaceae bacterium | reverse complement strand
AACTCGGCGCGACTGACATGCACCTCAAGCCCCTTTAACGCTTCGGCCGCAGTCCGATCCGACACCCCCTGGGCCTGCGCAACGAGCGCATCGCTATGGATTCGACAGCGGGTGATTCGGTACTCACGGGCAATAGCCTCTGCAGGTGACCCCGCTCGCACACCCGTCACGCGCTCTGGCGCCGACACCAGCCACCAGCGCCGGGCCGAACGCAGCACAGAGTCATGCAGCGAATTGAACGGCTCAACCTTGAAGCTACCGGCGATCCCCCATGCGCCGCGCACCCGCCCCACTGCAATGGTGTCGGCGGGCATCACGGATGAGGTCCCGGCAGTTGGAACCTCGCGGTCAGGTGAGGTCGGGCTCACGAATTCGCCGGCTGAGGATCGAATCGGAGCGAGGCCAGGCGCTTAACGAGGCGCCCCGGCCGGCAGCGCACGCGAGGCTCAGGCGGCTGCGGGAGCGCTGGCAGCCTGCATCTTGATGAGGCGCTGAACCGCAGGCGACACCTGTGCGCCATGGCTAACCCAATGCTCAATGCGGGCCATTTCGATGCGAACCGGGATGTCTTTGCCCGCGGCGATCGGGTTATAGAAGCCGATGCGCTCGATAAACCGGCCATCTCGGCGGTTCTGGCGGTCGGTCGCAACGATGTTGTAGAACGGACGCTTCTTGGCGCCGCCACGGGAAAGACGGATCACAACCATCGGATCGATCCTTAAAAGGCATTTATTGGAGGAAACCGAGCATTCTAGCGTGGGCATCTCGTGACCGCAAATTCAAGGGGCTTGAGGCGCGCTCGAGTGCCGGTGCAGTCAGCCGGCCAGGGGACACAGGTTTCACCCGATGGACGGGCGAAGGGTGGAACGGAACGCCGCGCGCCCCGGGCGCTCCCTGCAAACGGTTCGCATCCGGTCGTACCGCGGCAGGCCAAGCTGCACCGTCTGCTACATTGCCGCCGCGAACCCATCGGAGCCTGATATGCCTCGCGTCCCCTACCTGCCCGCAAACCTGCGTGAACCCGCTGAAATCGTTGATGCCGTACGCGCCCGTCGCGGCGGTCACCTGCTCAATCTTGACCGGATGCTGCTGCATAGCCCGGAGCTCGCACGCGGCTGGAACGCGCATCTGGGTGCAGTGCGTACCCGTATGTCGGTCTCACCGCGACTGCGCGAAATCGCGATTTGCGTGGTGGCGGTACTGAACGACGCAGAATATGAATTCATGCATCACGCGCCAGAGCTCCTCGCGGCGGGCGGCAGTCAGGCCCAGGTCGATGCGCTCCGCCAGCCCGACGAAGCGATGGCAAATGCCGCGCTGTTTGACGAAATCGAACGCGCCACGATCGAGCTCACCATCGAAATGACCCGCAATGTTCGGGTGCGCGACGGGCTCACCGAATCGCTCAATGCCAGCCTTGGCACGCAGCACACGGTGGAACTGGTGGCCGCCATTGCCGCCTACAACATGGTGTCGAGGCTTCTGGTGGCGCTGGGCGTGGAGCCCGAATAAGCCGCTTGGGGCCGACTCAGAACTGAACGTCTTCCAGCGCCAGCGCGCCGGCCGCGCCGCTCACGATCGCGTGGCGTAGCGCCGCGGCCTGCGACAGGATGTGGTCGGCGAAAAATCTTGCCGTGCCGATCTTCGCGCTCAGAAATGCGGCATCGCCCTCGCGAGCATCGAGCAGCCGGCGAGCGGCCAGCGCAGCCCGCGCGAGCTGCCATCCGCCCAGCACCACACCGGCGAGCTTGAGGTAAAGCACGGACCCGGCGAACACCGCCCGAACATCGCTGCGTGACGACGCCACAATGAAAGCCACTGCTTCTTCCAGCGACTGCGCACCCGCGGCGAGCGCATTGCGGATAGCGCCGAGGTCGCCGTCCTGCCCTTCAAGTTCCTTCAGTGTCTCCCCGATGGCTGCGATCAGGGCGCGCGCGACCACACCGCCATCGCGCGCGGTCTTACGTCCGATCAGGTCATTGGCCTGAATGGCCGTGGTGCCCTCATAGATGGTGAGGATCCGGGCATCGCGGTAATACTGCGCAGCACCGGTTTCTTCGATAAAGCCCATGCCGCCATGCACCTGTACGCCAAGCGAGGCGACTTCCAGCGACATTTCGGTGGACCACCCCTTCACGATGGGTACCAGGAACTCGTACACCGCCATGTTCCGCTTGCGGGTCTCGGCATCGGCAGCATGGTGCCCCGCATCGCAGGCAGCGGCCGCCACATAGGCGAGCGACCGCGCGCCCTCGGTGAGCGCACGCATGGTCATGAGCATGCGGCGTACATCGGGGTGGCGAATGATGGCCACCGGCGCAGCAGAGCCCGCGACATCACGGCTTTGAACCCGGTCACGCGCGTAAGCCACCGCCTTTTGATAAGCGCGATCGGCCACCGCAATGCCCTGCATGCCCACCGCAAAGCGGGCTGCGTTCATCATGACGAACATGTATTCGAGGCCACGGTTTTCTTCGCCCACCAGATAACCGATTGCGCCCTCACCGACATCGCCTTTGCCGTCGCCGTAGATGAGAACAGCGGTGGGGCTCGCCTTGATGCCGAGCTTGTGTTCGATCGACGTGCACCAGACGTCGTTACGCGCACCGGGCTTGCCGTCTGCGTTCACCAGAAACTTGGGGACAATGAAAAGCGAAATCCCTTTGACGCCTTCGGGCGCCTCCGGCGTGCGGGCGAGCACCAGATGGACGATGTTCTCGGCCATGTCGTGCTCACCATAGGTGATGTAGATTTTCTGTCCGAAGACACGATAGGTGCCATCGGGCTGGCCCACCGCGCGCGTGCGCACCTGGGCCAGGTCCGAGCCTGCCTGCGGCTCGGTGAGATTCATGGTGCCGGTCCAGCGGCCCTCGATCATGGGAGGGATAAAGGTGGCCTGCTGCTCGCTGCTGCCCGCAGTGAGCAGGGCTTCGATGGCACCATCGGTAAGCAGGGGGCACAACGCAAACGAAAGGCTGGCCGCGTTCAGCATTTCAACGCAGGGCGTGCCGATGATCTTGGGCAGGCCCTGCCCGCCAAATTCGACCGGATGCTGAATGCCCTGCCAGCCCGCCTGCGCGTAGGCGCGGAACGCGTCGACAAACCCCGGGCTGGTGGTGACCACGCCGTTCTGAAGGCTGGACGGTTGCAGGTCAGAGGGCCAGTTGAGTGGCGCCACCACGCCCTCGTTGAACTTCGCGCATTCCTCGAGCACGGCGGTCGCAGTGTCGAGGCTCGCGTCTTCGAGACCGGGCAACTGCGAGACCGCATCAATGCCGGCAACGTGTTCAAGCGTGAACAGGATGTCTTTCAGCGGAACCGAATAACTCATGTCACTTCTCCGGGTACAGCAGGGAGGCGAGGGCCAGACGCGGCCTCGATCAGCCGAGTTCCTGAACGATCTCGGGAACCGCCTGAAACAGGTCGCCCACGAGGCCATAGTCGGCCACGCCGAAGATCGGCGCCTCTTCGTCTTTGTTCACAGCAACAATGACTTTGCTGTCCTTCATACCGGCGAGGTGCTGGATCGCGCCCGAAATGCCGATGGCGACATAGAGCTGCGGCGCCACGATCTTGCCGGTCTGTCCAACCTGCCAGTCGTTGGGAGCATAGCCCGCGTCGACCGCAGCGCGCGAGGCACCCAACGCAGCGCCGAGCCTGTCAGCCAGCGGATCGAGAATCTTGAAATTGTCGGCCGACCCCATGCCACGGCCACCTGAGACCACGATCTTCGCGCCGGCGAGTTCGGGACGGTCGGACTTGGCCACCTCGCGCCCCACGAAGCTCGAGCGGCCGGAGTCGGCCACAGCTGTAAGCGACTCAACGGCTGCACCGCCACCCTGGGCGGCCGCATCGAAACCGGTGGTACGCACGGTGATGACCTTCACCGCATCGGCCGACTGTACGGTGGCGATAGCATTGCCTGCGTAGATGGGGCGCGTGAAGGTGTCGGGCGAGACCACGCTGATGATGTCGGAGATCTGTGCCACATCGAGCCGCGCCGCCACTCGGGGGAGGATGTTCTTGCCATGCGCGGTCGCCGGGGCCAGGATGTGCGAGAAACCGGAGGCCACCGCCAGCACCTGCTCAGCGACGTTCTCGGCCAGCTGGTCGGCCAGGTGGGGCGCATCGGCAACCAGCACGCGGGAGACACCCTGCACTGAAGCCGCGGCCTGCGCGGCAGCAGCGCAGCCCGATCCGACGATCAGCACCGCAACCTCACCCCCACATTGCGCGGCTGCGGTGATGGTGTTGAGGGTGGACGCCTTGAGCGTGGCGTTGTCGTGTTCAGCGATGACCAGTGCTGCCATGTTGCGTTCCTTCGATCTTGCAGGGGTACGGAAGAAAATCAGATTTGAGAGCGAACTCAGCCCGGGATCAGATTACCTTGGCTTCGTTCTTCAGCTTGTCGACCAGCGCTTTCACATCGGCCACCTTGACGCCTGCTTTGCGTCCGGGCGGCTCGCTCACCTTAAGGGTGCGCAGCCGCGGGGCCGGGTCAACGCCCAGATCGGCGGGCTTGAGCACATCAAGCTGCTGTTTCTTCGCCTTCATGATGTTGGGCAGCGTGACATAGCGCGGCTCGTTCAGGCGCAGATCGGTGGTGACCACCGCAGGTAGCGCGATGGACAGGGTTTCGAGACCCCCATCCACCTCACGGGTGACCTTGGCGCGACCGTCAGCGATATCGACCTTGGACGCAAACGTGGCCTGCGCCATGTTGCCAAGCGCCGCCAGCATTTGCCCGGTCTGGTTGGCATCGTCGTCGATGGCCTGCTTGCCCAGAATAACCAGCTGCGGCTGCTCGCGATCGCAGACCGCCTTCAGAAGCTTCGCCACCGCGAGCGGCTGAAGCTCGACATCGGTTTCCACCAGAATGGCGCGGTCAGCGCCAATGGCCATGGCAGTACGCAGCGTCTCCTGGCAGGCCTGCAGCCCACAGGACACTGCGATAACCTCGGTCGCCACGCCCTTTTCCCTGAGCCTGACCGCCTCCTCGACACCGATTTCGTCGAACGGGTTCATCGACATCTTGACGTTGGCGATGTCGACCCCGGACTGATCGCTCTTCACGCGGACCTTGACGTTGTAGTCGACGACCCGCTTGACGGCTACGAGAACTTTCATGAGAACTCCGGCTGGGGTCCTGTGGCCGGACCCGTCTTGGATTGGAAAATGAACGGCCCGAATTATACGGTGCGCGGGCCGATCGACTCTCGCAGGGCCGCGCACGCCATTCGAGCGCCCCGATTGGGTGCATTCTCCGGGGTCCGATCGACACAGCAGGCGCTGGACAAGCCCGGAGCGCCCCCCCACAATTCGCGCTCGCTCGCGGGTCACGCCCCGTCCTGTTGCCTGACGGCGCGCCCCAGCGGTCCGCTTCCGCGGTCGATCTGGCCGGTATCAAGCAGGCGCCAATCGCCCGAATCACCCCGATTCAGTCAAGGAGACTCAAATGGGAACCATGCTCACCCTCAAAGCGTCGGACGGCGTTTCAATTGGCGCCTACCGCGCCGACCCCGCTGGCAAATCCCGCGGCGCGCTGATCGTATGCCAGGAAATTTTCGGCGTGAACCAGCACATTCGCTCGGTCTGCGACCGCTACGCAGAGGCAGGCTACACCGCACTCGCGCCGGCATTCTTCGATCGCGTCGAGGCCAATGTGCAGCTGGGCTACACGCCCGATGACATCGCGCGCGGCCGCTCCATCATGCAGAAGCTGCAACTCGATAACGCCATTCTCGACGTCAAGGCGGCGGTCGCGCTGCTCGCGCCGGTCGGCAAGATCGGAATCGTCGGCTACTGCTGGGGCGGTACCGTGGCCTGGGCCGCTGCCACCCGTGTTGATGGACTCGCCTGCTCGGCGCCGTACTACGGCGGTGGCATCGCCGGCCTCGCCGCGGAGAAAGCGCGCTGCCCGGTGGAAATGCATTTCGGAGAAACCGACCATGCCATCCCGATGACCGATGTCGACAAGGTTCGGGCTGCGCAGCCTGGCATCACGGTGTATGTGTACCCAGCCGGCCACGGCTTCAACTGTGATGAGCGGGGATCTTTCGACGCGGCCAGCGCGAAACTGGCGACTGAGCGCACGCTCGCCCAACTCGCCCGCCACGTCGGCTGAGCACCCGTCGGGGGCGGAGCGCCCCCGGCGCGGGCCCTCCGCCGCCAGCGCGACGCGGGGCCTTCAGGCGCCCCAGACGGGTTTACGCTTCTCGATAAACGCCTGCACGCCCTCGAGCGCGGCTTCATCCATCATGTTGCAGGCCATGGTCTGACCCGCCAGCTGATAGGCTGCGTCAGTACCCATCTCCAGCTGGCGATAAAACAATGACTTCCCCATCGCCAGGGCCACGGCCGGCTTGGTCATGATCTGGGCAGCCAGATTGGCAATCTCGTCATCGAGCCGATCAGGCGCTACCACCCGATTCACCAGCCCCCGATCGCGCGCCTCGGCGGCCGAGATGAATTCGCCGGTCACCAGCATCTCGAACGCCTGCTTGCGATTGACGTTGCGCCCGAGCGCCACCGACGGCGTTGAACAGAAGAGGCCCAGGTTCACGCCCGATACCGCGAACTGAGCGGTGTCAGCCGCCACGGCCAGGTCACAGGTGGCCACCAGCTGACAGCCCGCTGCGGTTGCGAGCCCGTGCACCCGGGCAATCACCGGCTGCGGCATCGCCTGTAGCGTTCGCATCATCTTGGTGCACTGGGCAAACAGCCGCTGATAGAACGCTTCGCTGGGCGACGCCCGCATCTCACGCAGATCATGCCCTGCGCAGAACGCCCGCCCCTCGCCCGCCAGCACCACCACCCGGATGTCCTGATCGGCGGCAAGCGCATCGAGCTGGGTTTGCAGCGCGGCGATCATGGCCGATGACAGCGCATTGAACTGCGCCCCGCGATTCATGACCAGCGTCGCCACGCCGCCCTGCTGCCTGACCTCGACCAGTGGGGGCTCGCCCTGGATTTGACTGACCACTGCTGACATGAACATCTCCCTCAGTGCTGTACGGTCGCAACTTTTCTGATTATCCGACTCGACCCAGCGGGCCACAACTGGCCCGCGGTTTCGGCCGAGCCCGAGTGCCGTGCGAGAATCGCGTTCATGCGATCCCTGCTCCATTTCCGACCCCTCAAAGCGCTTGCCGTGCTGGCCGTCGTGGCTGGGCTGATACCCGGCGGCATTTTCGCCCAGACCACCGATTCCGCGCGTCGCGAAGGCGAGTCCCGCGAAGTCGATTACTCGGCACGCGCCGATGTGCGCGCTTTCGTCCGCGAACTCGTGACCCAGCACGGGTTCGATCAGGAAGA
>JALREG010000096.1 GCA_023253905.1 Burkholderiaceae bacterium | reverse complement strand
GCGAAGACCTGGCCACGCCCGAATCCTGGGGCGCGCCCATCTCGACCCGGGCTGCGATCGAGGCCATGCCTGAAGGCTGTATCGCGGTGGTGGATGCCATGGGGGTGACCGACGCGGGAATCTTCGGCGATATCCTTTGTGAACGCATGGCGCGGCGCGGCGTGGCCGCGCTTGTCACCGATGGCGTGGTGCGCGATGTGGAAGGTGTGCTTGGCACCGGGCTTCCGGTCTGGTGTGACGGGGTGGCAGCGCCGCCTTCGGTCGCGGGGCTCACTTTCGTGGGTTGGCAGCAGCCGATCGGCTGCGGCGGTGTGGCGGTGTTTCCCGATGATGTCGTGGTGCTGGATGACGATGGCGCAGTGCTCATTCCAGCGGCGCTCGTTGAGGAAGTTGCCAACATGGCGACTGACCAGGAGCTGCTTGAGACCTGGATCATGGGAGAGGTGAAGACGGGCGCCTCGCTCCCAGGACTCTATCCGCCCAATGCTGAACAGAAGTTGCGGTTTGAGGCCTGGAAGAAAGCTCGGAGCTGACGATGCGTGCCATGGTGGTTCGTGCGGCGGGGGAGGCCGAGGCACTTCAACTCGAGGACGTGCCGCTCCCGGCGCTTCGCGACAACGATGTCCGGATTCGCGTCGAAGCGTGTGGCGTGTGTTTTCATGATGTGGTCACCCGTAACGGCGTGCTTCGCCGGGGCATCCGAATGCCGCTTATTCCGGGGCATGAAGTGTCGGGCATTGTGGAGTCGGTAGGGCCTCGTGTACGTTCATTTAAGCCCGGCGATCGGGTGTGTACGGCACAGCGCCGATACATCTGCGGGTTTTGCCGCTATTGCCGCAGCGGTCGCGAAACATCGTGTGATGAGCGCGAATTTCTGGGTGATGCCGACCTGAACGGCGGCTATGCCGAATATGTCAGCGTCGGGGATGACAACGTCGCGCACGTACCGGCGGGCGTCGACCTCGCGCAGGCGGCGATCGTTTCATGTGCCATCGGCACCGAGCTGAACGCGATTCGCGACGTGGCGCAGGTGCGGCCTGGCGAGCGGGTGCTGATCAGCGGCGCGGGGGGCGGCCTCGGGGTGCACGGGCTTCAGATCGCACGCGGGGCGGGCGCTCAGGTGTTTGCGGTCACCACCTCACCCGACAAGGCCGAGCGACTGCGGCAGTGGGGCGCGCATGAGGTGGTGGTCTGCGGCCGCGGCGAGGATTTCTCCGCGCAGATCAAGGAACTCACGAACGGCGAAGGTGTTGATGTTGTGATCGACAACGTGGGCAGCGTGCTGTTTGAGCCCACGCGCCGAAGCCTGGCCATGGGCGGGCGGTGGATTTTCGTGGGTCAGCTGACGGGTGACTTTGTGCGACTGAACCCGGCGCAACTGTTTCTGCGCGACATCACGATTCGTAGCGTGATCAGCACGTCTCGCAACCAGCTGCAGGATGCGTTGTCGTTGGTGCAGCAGGGGATGGTGAAGCCGGTGATCACTGGCGAACTTCCGCTCGAGCGCGCGGCCGATGCGCACCGTGTGCTCGAGGCAGGGCAGGCATTCGGGCGGATGCTGCTGCGGCCAGGGTTGCGCGAGCCCGCCTGAGGGCCTGCTAGCGGGGGCCTAGCGTTTCCCGCTTGAGAGATAGATCACCGAGCCCACCACCATCAGCGCACCCACAATCTGGTGGGGAGCCGCCGTCTGACCGAGGGCGATCCAGGCGATGAACATGGCCGAGATCGGTTCGATGTTCATGATGGGCGAGTTATTCACCGCGCCGATACGCGGCAACACCACGAAGAGCGCGGTGATGGCGGTGCCATACAGTACGGTGAGGAGGCCAAGCCCGAGCCAGCCCTCGTTATCGACCGGTAGCCGCAGCCCCTCGCCAGCGAGGGCAGCGGTGCCTGCGATGATCGCCACCACGGTCATGGTGAGCATGCTGCGCAATCGCCCGTCAACCGATCCGAGCCAGGCCTGGGTGAGCAGCATGGCTGACCCGAAGGTGAGGGCTGCGCCCAATGCGAACGCCACGCCTGCCAGCATGGTGTCGCCCGAGACCGGCCCGCGCGCGATCCAACCCACGGCGTCGAGCGCGAGGACCAGACCGCTCAGGATCACCGGCATCATGAAGAGCGTGCGTCGCGATGGACGCTCCCCGCCGGAGAGCCACGAGAGGAGCGCGATCACGATCGGGAACGTGTTGAAAGTGAGAAGCGCGAGTGCGACGGGAAGCCTCGCGACCGCCGCATAAAGGCAGTAGCTCTGGGCGGCGATCAGAACGCCCACAAGCGCCGCGCGAAGCAGCGTGGTGCGAGGCAGCCGGAGCGAAACGCCCGACAGCATCAGCAGGCCGAACACCGCAAGCGCGGTGACGGCCGACCGGACGGTGACTGCGGTGAGCACCGTGACACCGTGGTCGAAGGCGAGTCGGGCGGCCACGTGGTTACTGCTGAAGAGGAAGGCAATGACAACGAGCAGCGCGGCCCCGATCCAGCGCGGGATCGGTCGCTGCGCAGTAGCGGAAGGGGGCGAGCTCATGCCGCGGATCTTACTCCGGCGCAGAACGATCGCTTGCGGTACGCTTGCGGCCTCGCATTCATCGACCCTTCTTTTCGGTACACGGAGCACCCCATGCATTTCGATACTGCAACCAACCAGCACGGCATGCGCCATGATCCATTCAAGGCAGTGGTGGTCCCGCGCCCGATCGGCTGGATCGGGAGCGTCTCGCCCGAGGGCGTAAATAATCTCGCCCCTTACAGTTTCTTTAACGCCATCGCCGACAAACCGCCCATGGTGATGTTCTCGTCACAGGGCTACAAGGACAGTCAGCGCAATATCGAGGCCACAGGCGAGTTCACGTGCTCGCTCGCCACCCGCGCGCTCACGCAGCAGATGAATATGAGTTCGGCGCCGGTCTCGGCCGAGGTGGACGAGTTCCTGCTCGCGGGTCTCACCGCCGTGCCGGGGCACTATGTGCGCGCGCCGCGTGTGGGCGAGAGCCCGGTTGCGCTCGAGTGCAAGCTCTGGAAGATGTTTCGCCTCCCGGGGCCGGGCGGCGAGGGTGAGTCGAGCTATACGCTCATCATTGGTCGCGTGGTGGGGATGTACATCGATGATGCGGTGATTCGCAACGGCCGGGTGGACATCGCTGCGCTTCAGCCGCTCGCGCGCCTGGGTTACATGGATTATTCGTTTCTCAGTGCCGAGAATATGTTTGAGTTGAATCGGCCGAGTGCGAGTGCCGATGGCAAGAGCGCACAGGTGGAGAGCAAGCCGTGGGATGGGGTTTATCGCTGACTAGGGACGTCCGGATATAGGTTGACTTCTGACTCGCAACGACATCCTCTACGATGCCGCGTTGAGGAATTTGCAGACACCCGGCAGAACGTCTATGGCGCGCGATCCGAGAGCCTATCTTTGGGACGCGCGTGAGGCAGCGAAATCGATTCTGATCTTTACTCAAGATCTTGATGCAGCCGGATATTCAGCGAGCGACCTGATTCGGGCTGCGGTCGGGCGCAAGTGTGAGGGCATTGAGAGTCCCTAAGTCAGCTGGCGAAGCAGGATTTAACGCTCGCAGCGAGAATCCCCGACCTTGCGCAGATCGTCGCATTTCGGAACCAGTTGATTCACGGCTACGCAAATGTGAACGCGGCGACAGTCTGGAATATTGTCCAGCGCTCATTGCCTGAACTGCTCCACGTCTTGCAGCGTTTGCTCGACGAGTTAGCCTGATACGGCTGGGATTCGACCTGCTCGGCGACAAATTCGGCGCCCGCAGACGTCCTCTCTGCATTGAAACTGAGCGTTGGCCGTAATCCAAACGCAGACCCCGACGGGCCCGGGAACCCCAACCTGCCTGGTTAGTTTTAACCGATGCATCCCTCAGTTTCCCAGCTGTCAAATTCGTCAGGCGTATCTTTACAAAGATTGCGGCATATTCTTACGGTATGGTTTGGAAACCTCAAACATGGCATCAACACCCAAACGCAAAACGTCTCTGACTTTGAGTGCTGAAGTTTTGGATTGTGCAAAGGCACTCGACATCAACGTGTCTGCCGTAGCCGAAGCGGCGCTGAAGAACGCCGCGGCCAGTGCCAGGCGAGCGCAATGGCTTGAGGAAAACGCGGAGGCCTTTGAGGCGCAGGCGGCTTGGCACGAGCGCCGTGGACACCCTCTGGCTGACATCATAAGCGCGCCAGGGGGCTCCTCGTGGAGCGCCTGACCCGCTTCGACGTGGCTGAATACAACGGCATAAAGATGGTGGTGGTCGAAAGCGATCCGCTGCCGCCCGACCCAGCCGTGGTGGTGGTTCCTCTTTTGTCAGACTACCCAGCAGTGAAGGACCTGAACCCAGAAGTGCTGCACGCTGGCCAGAGATGGGGGCTTGCCACTCGCCTGATCGCCGCGGTAAGACGCTCGAGTTTGCGTCGCGTTGGCAGCGTGGCCGACCAAGGGGACCGAATCACTCGTGCGGTTGATGTCTTGATGGCTGGGGTGTAAAGAAGCCGCCAGCCCCGCCCTGGAACCATTGGACAAATTGGCTTACACCCACGGTTACACGTCCACCATAAAGCAAAAGACCACCCGTGAAGGTGGTCTAAGTGCCTGTTTCATATGGCGCGCCCGGCAGGATTCGAACCCACGACCCCCTGGTTCGTAGCCAGGTACTCTATCCAACTGAGCTACGGGCGCAAGCCTTGAAGTATAGCAGGAGTTGGTCGGATCAGTGGTCGGCCGCCGCCACCCCCACCCGCGCGCGGATGGCAATTCGCATCAGCTCGGCCATGGACCGTGCAAGCAGCTTCTCCATGATGTTCGAGCGATGCGCCTCGACCGTCTTGATGCTGATCCCGAGATCATCGGCAATCTGTTTGTTGAGTCGCCCCGCGACCACTCGTTCGAGGACCTGCCGCTCGCGGGCGGTCAGCCGCTCCATGCGCTCTTCCAGCTCCTTTGCATCAAGGGCGAGACGGTGCGAATCGGCCGCCCGCGACAGGCACTCGCGAACCAGTGCGCAGAGCCGCTCGTCGCTGAAGGGCTTTTGCAGAAAGTCGGCTGCGCCCTTTTTCATGGTGTCCACCGCCATCGGCACATCGCCATGGCCGGTCACGAAAATGATGGGCATGGTGGAGCCACGGCGCAGCATTTCATCCTGCAGCGCAAGCCCCGAAAGCCCCGGCATCCGTACATCAAGTACCAGGCATCCCACCGGTTCACGCAGCGTATCGGCCACCAGGAAGGCCTCGGCGCTTTCATGGCAACGCACCTCGAATCCGTTGGCCTCGAGCAGCCAACGCATGGAGTCGCGCACCGCCTCGTCATCGTCCACCACGTGAACCATTCCGGAGAGGGCAGGGGTTGGGTCGGTGGGCCGGGAGTCGGCCACGGTGTTGGCATTCATGGTGTACTCCTCGCGCTCAGGCCGCCCGGGTGAGGCTTAAGGGTTCAGCGACAGGAACGGTGAAGCGGAAACACGAGCCACCGTCGTCGGGGCGCTCTGCCCATAACCGTCCCTGGTGCGACTCCACAATCGAGCGGCAGATATTCAGTCCGATCCCCATGCCTTCGGTCTTGGTGGTGAAGAACGGCTCGAACAATCGCCCCTGCAAGTCTTCGCGTATGCCGGGCCCGCGGTCGCTCACGCTGAATTCAATGGCCGCATCGACCACGCTC
>JALREG010000411.1 GCA_023253905.1 Burkholderiaceae bacterium | reverse complement strand
GCGTAGATGGGGGAGTCGCCATAGGCGTCCCGGTGCCGGCGAACGCTTTCCTCGGCGACCTGGACCAGGCCGGCGCCCTCGATGGTCGTGGCCGTCCCGGTGAAATAGGCCTCGATGAACTCGCTCGACAGGCCGACCGCGTCAAAGATCTGGGCGCCGCAGTACGACTGGTAGGTCGAGATGCCCATCTTGGACATGACCTTGAGAATGCCCTTGCCCACGGCCTTGATGTAGTTCTTGCGAACCTCATAGGCCGTTTCCGGCATGCCGTTGCGGACACGGATCTCCTCGAGGGTCTCGAAGGCGAGGTACGGGTTCACCGCCTCTGCGCCATAGCCGGCGAGGACGCAGAAGTGATGCACCTCGCGGGCCTCGCCCGTCTCGATGACCAGGCCGGTCTGCATGCGCAGGCCCTGCCGGATCAGGTGATGGTGGACCGCCGCCGTGGCCAGGGCCGCCGGGATCGGGATCCGGTCGGCGGACGCCTCGCGGTCCGACAGGATCAGGATGTTGCTGTCGGCCAGGACCTGGTCGGTCGCCTCGCGGCACAGGCGCTGGATCGCGCCTTCCAGGCCCGCCGCCCCTTCCGAGGCCGGCCAGGTCGCGTCGAGGGTCGCGGTGCGGAAGGCGCCGTCGAGCAGCTGGTGGATCGACCGGATCTTGGCCAGGTCCTCGTTTGTGAGGATCGGCTGGGCGACCTCCAGGCGCTTGTGGGCGCCGGCCTGCCGGCCGAGCAGGTTCGGCCGGGGCCCGATCATCGACACCAGGCTCATGACCAGTTCCTCGCGGATCGGGTCGATCGGCGGGTTCGTGACCTGGGCGAAGTTCTGCTTGAAATAGTCGTAGAGCAGCTTGGAGCGCTTCGACAGGACGGCGATCGGGAAGTCCGATCCCATCGAGCCGACGGGGTCGTCGCCGCTCCGGGCCATGGGCTCCAGGAAGTGGGACAGGTCCTCCTGGGTGTAGCCAAAGGCCTGCTGGCGATCGAGTAGCGGCACAGCAGGTGCAAGCTCGCGGCGGTCAGTTTCGATGTCAGCGTCGAGCGAGCCGATTTCATCGAGCTTGACACGAATCGCCTCGATCCACTCGCGGTAGGGCTTGCTGTTGGCGAGCTGCGACTTGAGTTCCGCGTCATCGATGATGCGGCCCTGCTCGAGGTCGATCAGGAACATTTTGCCCGGCTGCAGACGCCACTTCTTTACGATCCGGCTCTCGGGAATCGGCAGCACGCCCGACTCAGAGGCCATGATCACCATGTCGTCATCGGTCACGCAGTAACGCGCCGGACGCAGCCCGTTCCGATCGAGCGTGGCACCGATCTGGCGGCCATCGGTGAAGGCAATGGCGGCCGGGCCGTCCCAGGGCTCCATCATCGCTGCATGAAACTCATAGAACGCGCGCCGCTTGGCGTCCATGAGCGTGTGCTGCTCCCACGCTTCGGGGATCATCATCATGACCGCCTGCGCGATGGGGTAGCCCGCCATCACGAGCAGCTCCAGGCAGTTATCAAACGTGGCGGTGTCGGACTGGCCGGCGTAGACCACCGGATAGAGCTTGGCGAGATCCTCGCCGAGTACCGCCGAGCGCATCACGCCCTCGCGCGCACGAAGCCAATTGTAGTTACCTTTGACCGTGTTGATTTCGCCGTTGTGCGCAACCATCCGGTAGGGGTGGGCAAGCGGCCACTCGGGGAAGGTGTTGGTGGAAAAGCGCTGATGCACCAGTGCGAAGGCTGACACCACGCGCGGATCCTGCAGGTCGCGGTAGTACTGCACCACCTGACCACACAGCAAGAGCCCTTTGTAAACGATGGTGCGCGCCGACATGGACGGCACGAAATATTCCTTGCCGTGCGCAAGCGCAAGCTTCTGGATGGCGTGGCTCGCGGTTTTGCGGATGACGTAGAGCTTTCGTTCCAGCGCATCGGTCACCATCACATCGGGACCCCGGCCGATGAACACCTGGCGAATGACGGGCTCTTTTGCCTTGACCGTGGGCGACATGGGCATGCCGCGGTCGATCGGCACATCGCGCCAACCCAGCAGAATCTGCCCCTCGGCTCGAATCGCGCGCTCCATCTCCTGCTCGCAGGCGAGACGCGACGCATGCTCTTTGGGTAGAAAAACCATGCCGACGCCGTATTCACCAGCCGGCGGCAATGTCACGCCCTGGCGCACCATTTCATCGCGAAAGAACTGGTCCGGGATCTGGATCAGCATGCCCGCACCATCACCCATCAGGGGGTCGGCGCCCACCGCACCGCGGTGATCGAGATTGCAGAGAATCTGCGAACCCTGCTCGATGATGCGATGGCTTTTCTTGCCCTTGATATGGGCGACAAACCCCACGCCGCACGAATCATGTTCGTTCACGGGATCGTAGAGCCCCTGAATTCCAGGGGCGGAAGGCTGCGCACTGCTAAGTGAGGACATGTCTAAGCTCCAGAACCCTTTGACCGGACAATGTCGGTTAATGCACGTTTCCGCAGCCGCACCGACGGGCAGCCCGCCAGCCGCCTGACGGGGAGAGCAACCATCAATGCGGCACTGCGCCATGACCTCCGCCGGCCTGGGTAGTTCGCCTGGTTACAGTCGACAACCCGAATTGGCCGGCGCGACCTGAACGCGCTCCCGCCTGGCGGATTTTGCGCGCTGCGGAAGAGCCCGGGTCACGGTTGCGGTTTTTTACAGTCGAACTTTAAAGTATATCGCGGACAGATCCGCTGATAGCCGAGCGAGCCGCTAGCCCGACGACGGCTTACCCGGCGTCGAACTCGGGAAGCCGCCGACCCGTGCGTTCATGGTGCGCGCGAATCGCGAACCGGTCGGTCATGCCGGCGATGTAGTCAGCGATCGCACGCTCGCCCAGCCGGCTGAGCCGTTCGCGATGCTCGGCAGGCAATGCCTGGGGCCCCTCGCGGTAGCTTGCGAACAGCTCACTCACCACGGTGCGCGCTGCGCCCATCACAGCCTCCACACGCGGGTGCTGATAGAGACGTTCGGCGAGAAAGCGTTTGAGCTGGGTGAGGTCGCGCCGGATCGGGGCGGAAAACGCCGCGAGCGGCGGGCTTGCGCGCACCTCGGCAACGTCTCGCACGCCCGCTGCCGACACCCGTCGCAAGGTCTCGGCGGTCAGGTCTTCGATCAGTTCGCTGATCATCTGGCGGATGGTCTCGTGCACCTGCCTGCGCTCGGCCAGCGCCGGATAGCGCTCGAGCACGGCCCGGCTGTGACGCGCGAAAAGATCAACCGTCTGGAGCGCCTCCAGAGTGATCAACCCGGCCCTCAGGCCGTCGTCGACATCGTGGTTGCTGTAGGCGATTTCATCGGCGAGGTTGGCGATCTGCGCCTCCAGACAGGGGGACCCCCCGCGCAGAAACCGCCCCGCGACCTCACCCAGCGCCTGCGCGAGTTCAGGCTGGCAGCGCTTGAGGATGCCCTCGCGGGTCTCAAAGCTCAGATTGAGCCCGTCAAACGCCGCATAGCGCTGCTCAAGCTCGTCGACCACGCGAAGCGACTGCAGGTTGTGTTCAAAGCCCCCCCAGCTCGCCATGGCAGCATCGAGCGCATCCTGTCCTGCATGGCCGAATGGCGTATGCCCCAGATCATGAGCAAGCGATACCGCCTCGGTCAGATCCTCATCCAGCCCCAGCGTGCGCGCGACCGTCCGGGCAATCTGCGCCACCTCGATCGAATGCGTCAACCGCGTGCGGTACAGATCACCTTCGTGATTGATGAACACCTGCGTCTTGTATTCGAGCCTTCGAAAAGCGGTGCAATGCACGATCCGGTCGCGGTCGCGCTGAAAAACGGTCCGGCCCGCAGCCGGCGGCTCCGCGTGCATTCGACCGAGCGAGCGAGCCGGATCAGCCGCCCAGACGGCGCGCAACGACCCGGTGAGCCCGACCACTTGCGGCCTGGGCGCTCAGTGCGCCGCCGAGCAGGCGCGCAAGGTCTGATGGACCAGCTCAGCGGGTGCTGAACGCACCACCGCGCGGCCCAGAGCCTCCAGCAGCACAAACTTCGGAATGCCTTGCGAGGCCTTCTTGTCAACGCTCATCAACTGCACATAGCGCTCGGCAGGCCAGCCTGGCCCCTGAACCGGCAACCCCGCAGCCGCCACCGCCGCCCGGAGCCGCCCGGGCACAGCCGCGTCGATCAGCCCCAGCCGATGCGACAGGTCGGCTGCCATCACCATGCCGGTTCCCACCGCCTCGCCGTGCAGCCACTGCCCATAACCGGCGCCCGCCTCAATGGCGTGTCCGAATGTGTGGCCGAAGTTCAGAATGGCGCGTAAACCCGACTCGCGCTCATCAGCCCCCACGACGCCCGCCTTGATTTCGCAGGATCGAACCACGGCAGCGGCAAGCGCGGCCGCATCCCCGGCACGGAGCCGGGCCATGCCAGCCTCCAGCACCGCGAGATAGTCGGGGTCGGCGATCGCGCCGTGCTTGAGCATTTCCGCGATACCCGCCGACAGTTCACGCGGCGGCAGGCTCGCAAGCGTGTCGGTATCAGCGAGCACCAACCGCGGCTGATGGAACGCGCCGATCATGTTCTTGCCGCGCGGGTGGTTGATCGCGGTCTTGCCGCCCACCGATGAGTCGACCTGCGCAAGCAACGTCGTGGGTACCTGGACAAAGTCGACGCCGCGTTGGTAGGTTGCCGCGGCAAACCCCGCCGTGTCGCCCACCACCCCGCCGCCCAGTGCCACGATCAGACAGCGACGATCGAACTGTGCCGCGAGGAGCGCATCGAACACCCGGTTGAGGGACGACCAGTCCTTGTGCTGCTCGCCCTCCTCGAGTGCGATCGTGATGGAAGCCGCCGGCGAGGCCAGCCCAACCGCCCTACGCAGCCGATCTCCGTACAGGGCATCCACCCGCGCATTGGTCACGATCGCGACCTGCCGGCCAGCGACCAGCCCGGCGAGCTCGGTGCTGCCGTCAAGCAGTCCCGGACCCACCAGAATCGGATAGCTGCGTTCGCCCAACGCAACCTCAAGACGATGAACACTCATGAAAGGATTCCTGGTAGAGGGGATTCGAGGCGCGCCCGCGGAGGTTCGACCCAGGCCCGCTCAGGCTGCATCGGACACCGACGGATCCGCGGGCCGGGCATCGGCCGCGAGGTCGGGGGGCAGAGCCGCCAGAATGTCTGCGACGGTACGATCGACCGGCTGTCGGCCAGTGGGAATGACACGGTGCGCCGCCTCGCGATAAAGCGGGTCGCGCTCTTCGACCAGCGCCTCGACGCGCGCCCTGGGGTCGCTGGTGCGAAGAAGCGGGCGCGCCCGGTCGCGTCGTAGCCGCTGCCACAGGTCACCCACCCCGGCCTGCAGATACACCACGAAGCCCTCGCGGTGGAGCAGCGCGCGGCTCTCGGCATTCAGCACGGCGCCGCCACCCGTGGCGAGCACACAACCCGTGGGCTGCGCGAGTTCCGCGATCAGCTGCGCTTCGCGACGGCGAAAGCCGGCCTCTCCCTCGAGTTCGAAGATGGTCGAGATCGGAACGCCACAACGCCGTTCAAGCACGGTATCTGCGTCGACAAACGGGCGGCCGAGTGCCGAGGCAAGCCGCCTGCCGACGGTGGATTTTCCTGATCCCATCATGCCGATGAGAATGATGTTGCGCACGGTTACGGATTAAATCAGAAAAGGCCCCCGTATAATTTGCGATCCCCCGCCGGAACCCGGCGCGCATGCCGCGCCGGCTTGTCATGACCCGCCGATCGCCCCCGCCTGACTCTGGATCCGTGCCGCCCCCCGCCAAGCGGCCCTTTCGCTTAGGACGGCTGCTGCTCGCGCTCGCCTTGGCACCCTTTGCGCTCGCCGCTGCCATTGTGCTCACCGGGTCGCTCGCCACGCTGCTCATCAATGACCGGCTGCCGCCACTCGACTCGCTCCTCGACTACAAGCCGCGTATTCCGCTTCGCATCCTCACCGCCGACGGCGTCCTGATTGGCGAATTTGGCGAGGAGCGGCGAACCTTTGTGCGCGTCCAGGACGTTCCCGAGGTCATGAAAAACGCAATCGTCGCCGCCGAAGACGCGCGCTTCTTCGAGCATGTCGGTATCGATCTGATCGGCGTCGCGCGGGCCGCGGTGGTCAATCTGCTTTCAGGTGGAACCGAACAGGGGGCAAGCACCATCACGATGCAGCTCGCGCGCGAATTTTTTCTGTCGCCCGAGCGCACCTATACCCGCAAAATCGTTGAGATTCTGATTGCGCTACGGATCGAGGAAACGCTCAGTAAAGAACAAATCCTCGAGCTCTACATCAATCAGATTTTTCTCGGCAAGCGCGCCTATGGCTTCGCGGCGGCCGCGCAAACCTACTTCGGCAAGCCCCTCGCCGAACTGAGCGCGGGGCAGGCGGCGATGCTCGCGGGCCTGCCCAAAGCGCCCTCCCGGTTCAACCCGATGGTCAACCCCAAACGCGCCACCGAGCGACAGCGCTACATCCTGCGTCGCATGCGTGATGCCGGGTTTCTCACCGATGCACAGTACCAGGCCGCACTCGACGAGCCGTTGCGGCTCGCCAAGCCCCGCCAGGAGCTCCTGCCGCTTGCGCCACACGCCGCAGAAATGGCGCGGCAGCTCGCCTGGGAACAGTTCCGCGAGGACACCTACTCCGCGGGCCTGGTGGTGCATACCACCCTGGTCGCAGCCGAGCAACGCGCGGCCAACGCGGCCGTGCGGGCCGGACTGCTCGAATACGACCGACGCTACGGCTACCGTGGACCCGAAGCGCAAATCGAGCTTTCCACCAACGCGCGACGGGCCGAAGAACAGATCGAAACCGCGCTGGGCGAAGCCGACGATGTCGATGAGTTCATCGCCGCGGTCGTGCTGCAGGCGTCGGCGGGCCGCGTGACCGTCACGCGCGGCCGCAATACCGAACCGGTCAGCATTCAGGGTGAGGGCCTGCGTTTTGTCGCAAGCGCGCTCACCGACCGGGCGGCCCCGGCCCGCCGAATCCGCCGGGGCTCGCTGGTCCGAATCGTCGAAACCCGCAACGGACAATTCGAAATCAGCCAGCTCCCTGAGGTCGAGGCCGCGCTGGTGGCAATCGCCCCGGTTGATGGCGCGATCCGCGCCATGGTGGGCGGTTTTGATTTCTCCCGGAACAAGTTCAATCGCGTCACGCAGGCCTGGCGCCAGCCCGGGTCAAGCTTCAAGCCCTTCATCTTTTCGGCAGCGCTCGAAAAAGGCTTTCTCACCAGCTCCATCGTGAATGACGCGCCCGTCCAGATCGATCCCCGCCGCACCGGCGACCGGCTCTGGGAGCCCAAAAATTATGATGGCCGCTTCGAAGGCCCGATGACGCTGCGTGAGGCCATGGCCAAGTCCAAGAACATGGTCTCGATCCGGCTGATCGATGCCATCGGGCCGAACTATGCGCAGTCCTATGTCACCCGGTTCGGCTTTGATGCCGAGCGCCACCCGCCTTATCTCACCATGGCCCTGGGCGCCGGGTCGGTCACGCCGCTCCAGATGGCCGCTGGCTATTCGGTGTTTGCCAACGGCGGCTACCGGGTCGATCCCTTTCTCATCACGCGCATCACCGACGCGCAGGGCCGGGTACTCGCCCAGGCCCGTCCCGGGCGGGCGGGTGATGAGGCGCGCCGGGCAATCGATGCCCGTAACGCATTCCTGGTCGACAGCCTGCTGCAGACCGTGGTCTCAAACGGCACGGCAACCCGGGCGCAATCGCTCAAGCGCCAAGATCTGGCGGGCAAGACCGGCACCACCAACGACGCGCACGATGCCTGGTTCGTCGGCTACAACCCGGCGATTGCCGCTGCGGTCTGGGTCGGCCATGACCAGCCGAGAAAGCTCGGCGAGCGGGAGACCGGCGGCGGCCTCGCGCTCCCCATCTGGATCAGCTACATGGGTCAGGCGCTCTCACGCTCGCCTGAAATCACGCGCGTGCAGCCGCCTGGCGTGGTGAAGCTCGACGGCGAGTTTTATCTCACCGAAACACGGCCTGGGCAGGGAATTCGGAGCCTCGGGGTCGATGAGCGGCCCGCCGTGGTGCCCCCACCGCCCGCGCCGCGAATTGATTCGGGTGTCCAGTGGCGGGGAGATGTGCCGGTGACCGCGGCACTCACCGAGCCACGACGCTAACCGTCGCGGGTCGCCCGGTCAGCGCCCGGCAAGCCTCACCGCCACGCCACCCTGCGCGCTCACCCAGCGTGACAGACAGGCAAAGAGCTCACCCGCACCGCGTGTATCGAGCCATTGACCGGCCTCGCGCCGAAAGTGAAAGCCGCCAGCGCGGCAGGCCACCCAAAGCTCACGCACCGCTTCCTGACCATTGATCACAATCTTCGAGTCGTCATCAAATTCGAGCGTCAGCACCGGCCCGCTGCGATGGGTATCGATGTCGATCGCCGAAGCATCGATCGCGTCCTCGATAGCCCGCAGGGTCTGGTCGATCAGATGCTCGAAGGGCGCTTCGGTGCTCATGCTAGACTGCCTTGGTCATGGAGAAGGGGCCTGTCCGGGTAGCGGCGCTGATGACTGCAACGACCACCGCGCAATCTGGTCAGTTCCGATCGCGGATTCTACTCACCACTGCCCTGGCGTCGCTTATTGCGCTCTCCGGCTGCGGCACCAAAGGGCCGCTCACCTCCAGTCCGCTACCCAAGCGACCCTGCGCAGACGGCAGCCCCCCGCCCTGCACAATTCGCCCGGCGCCTGATCTTTCCAACCCCTCCAGCCCGGCGCCTGTTGCGCCCGCCAACCGATGAACGCTTTCCTGTTTCGCGACGGCCAACTCTACGCCGAAGATGTGCCCCTTGAAGCCCTGGCTGCGCGGTTTGGCACACCTTGCTACGTTTATTCGCGCCGCGCCATCACCGAGGCCTGGCGGGAATTTTCAGCGGCCTGCGCGGGGCGACGCGTGCTGGTCTGCTATGCGCTCAAAGCCAATTCCAATCTTGCCGTGATCGACCTGCTCGCACGCGAGCAGGCGGGCTTTGACATCGTCTCGGCAGGCGAACTGCGCCGCGTGCTCGCAGCCGGCGGCAGCGCCGCGCGCACCGTGTTTTCTGGCGTCGGTAAATCCTCCGCAGAGATTCGCGAAGCGCTCACGGCCGGCGTTCGCTGCTTCAACGTCGAGTCGCAGGCAGAGCTTGAACGGCTCGACCAGATTGCGGGCGAGATGGGACGGCGCGCGCCCGTGTCACTGCGCGTCAACCCCGATGTCGACGCGGGCACGCACCCGTACATTTCCACGGGTCTTCGCGAAAACAAGTTCGGTATCCCGCACGAAGACGTGCTGGCCGCCTATCAACGGGCATGCGCGCTCCCACACCTTGATGTCGTAGGGATCGATTGCCACATCGGCTCTCAGATCACGAGCCTCGAGCCTTTCACCGCAGCGCTCGACAAGGTGCTGGAGCTCGTGGACCGCCTGCACGAAGCGGGCATCGAGCTACACCACATCGACCTCGGCGGCGGTCTGGGTATCAGCTATGACAACGAGACGCCCCCCTCGCGGGAAGCGCTGATCCATGCCGTGTTCAAGCGACTCGACGCACACCCACGCGGCGCCCGCTACGAAATCCTGTTCGAGTTTGGCCGTTCGATCGTGGGCAATGCAGGCGTGCTGCTCACGCGGGTCGAGTACCTCAAACGTAACGGCGAGCGTCATTTCGCGATCGTGGACGCCGGCATGAACGATCTCATGCGGCCAGCGCTCTATGAAGCCTGGCATGGGGTGCAACCGGTGCGGCCGCGCGTGGGCGAGTCGGCGCAGTTCGACATCGTGGGTCCAGTCTGCGAGTCGGGCGACTGGCTTGCGCGCGAACGAGCGCTCTGCCTCGCCGAGGGCGACCTGCTTGCGGTCATGTCCGCCGGCGCCTACGGCATGGCCATGAGCTCCAACTACAACACCCGGCCACGTGCCGCCGAGGTGCTGGTCGATGGCGAACGCATACACCTCATCCGCGAGCGTGAGTCCATCGAATCGTTATTCGCGCTCGAGCACCGCCTGCCCGACTGAAGGAGGAGAGGCCGTCAGCGGCGAAGGCGCACCACCACGCGCCACCCGAGGAGCACAGCCAGCGCCAACGCATAGAGCGCGGGCTCGGTCACATCGGCCTTGCCGGCCTTGTGCCACCAGTAGTGAAGCACCGCCAGCACGGCGGCCGCGTAGACCAGCCGATGGAGCGTCGACCATCGGCGCCCCAGCCTGCGAACCATCGCGTCAGTCGATGTGAGGGCAAGTGGGATCAGCAACACCAGCGCAGCGAACCCGGCAGTGATAAAGGGGCGCTTGAGCACATCACTGATCATCGGGGCGATCTCAAACCAGTGCTCGAGCCAGACCCAGGTCGCAAGGTGCGCCAGGGCGTAGGCAAAACTTGCCAGACCAAGCGGGCGGCGCAGTCGCATCAGCCAGCCTGCGCCAGTGAGCCGCCGCAGCGGACTCACCGACAGGGCAAGCAGCAGGAAGACCAAGGTCCAGGTGCCGCTCGAGCGGGTCACAAACTCAACCGGGTTGGCGCCCGCCCGATCCAGTACGGGCCAGAGCACCAGCCGAAACATTGGCAGCATCGAGGCCGCGATCACCAGACCGCGGACCCAGGCGATCGACAGCCGCACAGACGCGCCCGGCCGCGTCAGAAATTGCGTCGCAGATCCATCCCGGCGTAGAGGCTCCCAACCTGGTCGGCATAGCCATTCATCATCAGCGTGGGGCGGCGGCGCTGCATGAAGCCATCCTCACCGAGCCTGCGCTCGGTGGCCTGCGACCAGCGGGGATGGCTCACTTCAGGATTGACGTTGGAATAGAACCCGTATTCCTCGGGCGACGAGCGCATCCAGCTGGTGTTGGGCTGTTTCTCGACAAAGCGGATGCTCACCAGCGACTTGGCGCTCTTGAAGCCGTACTTCCAGGGCACGACCAGCCGCACCGGCGCGCCATTCTGGTTGGGCAGCACCTCACCGTACAGCCCGACCGTAAAGAGGGTCAGCGGATGCATGGCTTCATCGAGCCGAAGCGCCTCCATGTAGGGCCAGGTGATCACCGGAATCGCGAGCCCGTTCATTTGTTTGGGATCGGCGAGCGTCACGAATTCCACATAGCGGGCTTTCGAGGTGGGCTCGACGCGGCGGATTAATTCGGCAAGCGGATAGCCGATCCAGGGGATCACCATCGACCAGCCCTCGACACAGCGCATACGGTAAATGCGCTCCTCGAGCGGCGCGAGCGTAAGCAGCTCCTCGATATCGAAGCTACGGGGCTTGGCCACTTCGCCCTCGACGCGCACCGACCAGGGGCGCGTGCGCAGACGATGGGCGTGTTTGACCGGATCGTCCTTCTCGGTGCCGAACTCGTAGAAATTGTTGTATGTGGTGACGACCTTGTAGGGCGTGGCACGCTCGGGGGTGGAAAATTTCGAGGCGGTCGCTGCCAGCTTCTGCGCTTTGGGATCGCCACCCTGCATGATGGCGCTGGAGGCCTGCGCCTCGGTTGGCGCAAGTGCGGGTAGCGCCGCACCAATCGCGGTACCACCTGCGGCCGCAAGCAACTGGCGCCGGTTACGCCACACCTCGCGCGGCGTGACGTCTGAGACGGGCGGCGTGCTTGCGTCGTGCGTTCGGATCAGCATGTCGGCTCCTGAGGATGAGGTGCGATCTTCGCAGAGCCGGCCCCTGCCGCGCGTGAACACCCCCACAGCGCGACAGCCCAAGGGTCCTGCAAAGGCGCGATAAACGATGCCACCCTGACTTGACTCAACAGGAAGGAACCCGAGCGCTGCATTCTCAGCGGCCAGCCCGGACAGGTATGGGTGCGCTCGCGCGGGCGATGCCGGGGGGGCGCACGCAGCGCGCCCAGCGACTGCGTTTAAGCCTTATCGAAGGCCGGCGATATAGTCGGAGACAGCCTTGATCTCGACGTCGGAAAGCCGAGCAGAGATGGCGGTCATGGACGCGTTGTTGGCCCGCGTGCCCTGACGGAACCCCGTGAGCTGGGACTCGGTGTACTCGGCATATTGGCCCTGAAGCCGCGGATACTGGGCGGGCAGGCCGGCGCCGCTCGGGCCATGGCAGCCGGCGCACGCCGGAACGCCCTTCGCCGCAATGCCGCCTCGATAGATGTTGCGCCCGAGTTCGACCAGGGTCTTGTCGCGTGCAGCAGCCGGCGTGAGCGGTTGCGACGCATAGAAAGCGGCCACATTGCGCATGTCGTCGGCCGACAGTTGTGCAGCGAAAGCAGCCATGATGGCGTTATTGCGCTCGGGCTCTTTGGCGCCCGGCTTCGCCTTGAAGTTGGCGAGCTGCTTGGCGAGATACTCAGCATGCTGGCCGGCGAGCTTCGGGTTGGCGGGTGTGGGGCTGTTACCGTCGGCCCCATGGCAGCCGGCACAGACTTGACCGGCGATGTCAGCGCCCTTCTTCAGGTCGGGTTTGCCCGCCGATTGGGCGAGCGCGGCCGAACTCAAGGCAAGGCCGAACGCAGTCAGAATGGAAGCGACGATCGAGGCAGAACGGAGCATGGCGAACCCGGTGCGGCGAGACACAAACCCTAAATTGTACAATACCGCTGGAGATCAACGGCCGACGACCGAGCTCGCACAGCTGACTTGGCGTTGTCGTCTTACATCCCCGGTAGCGGCAGCGCCTCTGAACGCGATCCGCTGCCGCATGGCCCCCTTTCACCGCGTGACCTGCTCGCGCGCTAGGCCCCTTCCGTGTCATCGCTTCTTCTCACCGCCCGCTTCGCCACCACGGTCGCGCGCCTCGATCAGCTTCCGCCCCCGGGCGCACCCGAGGTGGTGTTTGTCGGTCGCTCCAATGCGGGCAAGTCTTCCGCGATCAACACGCTCTGCCAGCGACGGCGCCTGGCTTTTTCAAGCAAGACACCGGGCCGCACCCAGGCGCTTAATTTTTTCGCGTTGGGCCCCGAGCATCTTGAGCCCGCCGGTTATCTGGTCGATGCGCCCGGTTACGGATACGCCGCAACCCCTGCCGCAGTCCGGGCTGGCTGGGATCGCTTGGCCGGCCGCTATCTCGAGGCGCGCTCGAGCCTGGCGGGCATCGTATTGGTGATGGACTGCCGGCGTGGCGTGACCGCGCTCGATCGCCAGCTGCTTGATTTCATCGCACCCGGCCAGCGCGTTCTGGTGCTGCTCACCAAGTCAGACAAGCAGGGAAATGCCGAGCGCAGCCGAACCCTCGCGAGCGTGAAGCAATCGCTTGACGATGGCGTTCGTCATCTGAACTTGACGCTGACCGCCTTTTCGGCCAACACTCAACTTGGTGTGGAATCGGTGCGCGTGCAGCTCGAGCGCTGGATTGTCGAAGCACGTGAGCAGGCAGCCTGAGGGATCCGCAGCGCGGCGGGCCAAAAAAAAGCCCCGAACGCGCAAACGTTCGGGGACGAATGCCATCCGAGCCGGAGGGCGCCCGCTCAGGGAGGAGAAGCGGGAGATGACCAAAATCATCTGTTGTTCATGATACGTCGTGGACAAACCGGGTCAACAATTAGTTGATTGTCTGAAAGGGGAATTCGTCAATGGGAAGCGATTTTTCAACGTTTGGAGCATTTCCTGGCACCCGATTGCGACGGAATCGCCGAAATGACTTCTCCAGACGCCTGGTCCGTGAACATCGGCTGAGCCCGGACAACCTCATTTACCCCGTGTTTGTCCTGGACGAAAAGGGGGTTCGGCAACCGGTTGCGTCCATGCCCGGGGTTGAGCGCCTGTCGATTGATCTTCTCGCGCCCGTTGCGGAGCAGTGTCTTGAGCTGGGCGTACCGGTGCTTGCGCTCTTTCCAGTGATCGATCCGGCGCTCAAGACGCCCGACGGTCGCGAGGCGGCCAACCCCGACGGCCTGGTACCGCGCGCAGTCGCCGATCTGAAGCGACGCTTTCCTGAACTCGGTGTGCTCACCGACGTCGCCCTCGACCCTTACACCAGCCATGGTCAGGACGGCGTAATCGATGAGCATGGCTATGTGATCAACGACCAGACCTCCGGCATCCTTGCCGAGCAGGCGCTGGTTCAGGCGCAATCTGGAGTCGATATCGTTGCGCCCTCGGACATGATGGACGGCAGAATCGGTGCCATTCGCGCTGCGCTGGAAGCCGGCGGCCACATTCACACGCGAATCATGGCTTACTCAGCCAAATACGCTTCGGGCTTCTACGGCCCGTTTCGCGACGCGGTCGGGTCGGCATCCAATCTTGGGAAAAGCGACAAGAAAACCTACCAGATGGACCCGGCGAACGCCGAGGAAGCGCTGCGAGAGGTCGCCCTCGACGTTGCAGAGGGGGCCGATATGGTGATGGTCAAGCCGGGTATGCCCTACCTCGACATCGTCCGGCGCGTGAAGGAACGCTTCGGCATGCCAACCTTCGTCTATCAGGTGAGCGGCGAGTACGCCATGCTCAAGGCTGCAGCCCAGGCAGGCTGGCTCGATGGTCCCGCCACGATGATGGAATCGCTCCAGGCCTTCAAGCGGGCCGGTGCCGACGGGGTCCTTACCTACTTTGCCCTCGAGGCCGCCGAGCGACTGCGCACGCCCTAGGCGGCAAGGATCGCCTCGAGGTCGGCGATGCGGCCGCGCGGCGCCGAGTCTTGCTCCGATGGGGCTCTCGCGAGCCGGCGCTCATCCTCCGGCCGAAACACCTGCAGCAGCGCCGGCGTCTCCCCGCACCACAAGCGGATGCGCGCGAGCGGCGTCGGCGAGGCGTGGGCCACCCTCGCGAGCCTCGTGTCATCCTCGTGGCGCCACCGATGGTTCACCAGAAAGAGCGCCAGCTCTTTAGCGTCGTCGGCGAATACCTGCAGCGTGATTTCCGAGAACTGGTTGGCGGTGCCGCCCCATACCGGCCCCACGAGCACCGGGCGAAAGGGCGCCAGTTGGCGCATGAGCGCCAGCGCCGCCTCGCGAAGCGCCCGCAGCTCTTCGGGCTGGGTCTCGCTCTGGAAGAGGTCTTGGTAGTCGCGCAGCGCCGCTTCGATCTCGCGGTTGTCCGGCAGCAGGCGCGCTTCCGTGAGCCCGGCCTGGCGGGCGGCCTTCTGCTTCGCGAACGCAAAGTCCGTCACGCCCTCTTCGGCAATGAGACGCGCTGCCAGGTAAGCGATCTGTTGGCGGAGGTTGCCGTCTCGACGGGAACGGTTTCGCATCGTGCGCGCCGTCAGAAAATCTGGTTGCGCACGTCGTCCGTGGGGCGGGCCGTGTCGCGCGCCCGCGTCCCACCGCCCGGGTCCGAGGGCGGATTCTCGACGTAGAAGTAGTCCGCCAGGCGGCTGCGCCCGTTGGGGTCTCGATGGCCGGTCGCCGGGTCGATGGCGATCGTGGCGACCCCAGGCGGCGGATTGACTTCCGCCTCCGGCGCCCCGGCGAGCGCGCGCGCCATGTACTGGATCCACATGGGCAGCGCCGCCTGCCCGCCGGTTTCCCCCGCGCCCATCGGGGACGGGGTGTCAAAGCCAATCCAGGAGACCGCCACCAGGC
>JALREG010000262.1 GCA_023253905.1 Burkholderiaceae bacterium | reverse complement strand
CCGAAGGCCGCCACCACAATGGCATCGAAGCGCGGGTAATGCTCCGCCGCGAGTTGTGCGACCGCGTAGGCACCGATCAGCGATTCGAAGCGGGTTTCGATGTAGGCCACCCCAAACGGCGCAGTCACGACGGTGACATCGGTTCCTGGTGAGGCGGTCCGCCTGGCCTCGTCACCGATGAGTGACGATACGCTCTCGGAGATATTGGGGTTGATGAGGAGCAGACGCATGGGGCGCGGCCGCTTAAACGCTGCGGCGTGGCGGCAGAAGGCTGGGCATGCCGCAACGCAGAAACTGCCCGCCGCCACGGGGAGGCGTGAAGGTCGTGCCATCCCACACCACCTGACCTCTCAGCATGGTGAGACCGGGCCAGGCCTTGAGCGTCATGCCCTCGTAGGGGGTGTAGTCCACCGCGTGATGCAGCATGGAATTGGTGAGGGTGATTTCCCGATGATCCCAGATCACCAGGTCGGCGTCAGAGCCGATCGCGACAGTGCCCTTCCGCGGGTGCAGGCCATAGGCTTTCGCAGGTTGTGTCGCGGTTAACTCGACAAAGCGATTGAGCGTGAGGCGGCCACCCAATACGCCTTCGGAATACAGCAGTGGCATGCGCGTTTCGATACCTGGAATGCCGTTTGGGATGTAGGCAAAGGGCACTTCCTTGCCGCCGGGCTTCTTGCCGGCCGGGTCGTCATAATTGAACGGCGCATGGTCAGAGGACAGCACGGTAAACAGACCGTCAGACAGACCGTCCCAGATCACCTGCTGATTGGATGCATCGCGCGGCGGGGGGCTGCAGACGCATTTTGCGCCGAGATAGCTGTCATCGATTCCGAGGTCGGCGGCTGTGAGGAACAGGTACTGCGGACAGGTCTCAGCAAAAATTTTCATGCCACGGCCGCGAGCCCAACGAATTTGCTCCACCGCCTCCCGTCCTGAGACATGCACGATCAGAATGGGAACGTCGATCAGTTCGGCAAGGGAGATTGCCCGGTGCGTAGCCTCGCGCTCAACGAGCATCGGACGCGAATGCGAATGAAAGCGCGGCGCTGTCTGCCCGGCGGCCTCGAGCTTTTTGGTGAGCCAGGCGATGCAGTCGGCGTTCTCGGCGTGGATCATGGCCATCGCGCCTTCGCGGCGGGCGAGCGCGAGCACGTCGAGGATCTGCCCATCGTCGAGCTTCAGATCGTCATAAGTCATGTACAACTTGAACGACGTGTAGCCGTTTCGGATCAGGCTGGGCAGCTCGCTATTGAGAACCGCGTCGGTTGGATCGCTCACGATCAGATGGAACGCATAGTCGACATGCGCCACGCCGTCGGCGCGGCGGTGGTAGTCGTCGACTGCAGCCTGCAGGCTGTTGCCTTTAACCTGCGCGGCGAACGGGATCACGGTGGTAGTGCCGCCGCACGCGGCCGCGCGCGTGCCGGTGTCGAAGTTGTCAGCCATGCGAACCGGCGGCTCCATGGGCTGGTCGAGGTGACAGTGCCCGTCGATGCCGCCGGGGGTGACAACGCGTCCCGCAGCATCGATATCACGTGTGCCTTGGGCCAGTCCCTGTCCCAGCATGGCAATGCGGCCATCCCGGATTCCGATGTCGCAGTCGATGGTGTCGGAGGCCGTGGCGAGTCTGGCGTTGCGAATGACGCAATCAAACATGGCTGTCATGGATCAGTCCGGGGTCAGGCGTTGGCAAGCCGCGTGGCGAGCGCGATCAGCGCGCGATCGGAACCGCGGGGACCGATCAGACTCAGACCCAGCGGGGCGCCTGCGCGCTGCGACAGTGGCATGGAGAGCTGCGGTAGCCCGCAGAGGCCCGCCGTTGCGAGCATTCGAAGCGCGCGATTACGGTAGTCCTCAAGATCGCCTTCGCTGGTCGCCCGCAGTGGCGCGACGTCAGGCATGGTGGGCATCAGGAGCACCCCACCTGTGCCGAGCAGCGCATCGAGATGGGCGCTGTAGCGCGTACGGTAGGCCCGCGCCTCGGCAACCTGCGCGTCGGTGACCTGGCTCGCCCAGGCGAAGCGCTCGGCCACGCCAGGCCCGAGCGGCGGCTGGAAACGGCTGATCAGTCCGCCGCAGGTATTCCATGCTTCTCGACCCTGAATGTAGCGGAACGACCAGTACATCGCGTCCAGCGAGTCGAGCGTGATGGTGGTCACCTCGGGTTCGCCCAGCACCTTCCGCGCGCGTTCAACCGCGCGAGCATGCGCTTCGCGGGCAGCGGGCACGGCGAGCGACCACATGTCCTCGGGCCATAGCAGACGGACTGGTCCGGGTAGGTCAGAACTGTCGCCTGCGAGCAGTACGTCGGCAACGCGCGCGAAGGTAGCGATGTCGCGGGTGAACCACCCGCAGGTGTCAAAGCTGGGGGCGAGATCAAGGCAGCCGGCGAGGCTCACGCGACCATGCGTGGGGCGCAGGCCGTAGAGCCCGCAGTGGCTGGCCGGCGCGCGAACCGAGCCGCCCGTGTCGGTACCGAGCGCGGCCTCGCATAGATGACTGGACACTGCCGAGGCCGACCCGGACGACGATCCGCCGGTGATGCGGTCAGGGGCTGCGCCATTCACCGGGGCCCCGAAATGCGCGTTGAGGCCATTGAGCGAGAACGCGAATTCATCGGTGACGGTTTTGCCAGCGAGCGAGGCGCCTGCGTCAAGCAATCGCTGGACACTGTCGGCATTGCGGGTCTTGATGCCCGACATGGCCAGCACGAAAGGACTGCCGCCGCCGGTGGGATAGCCGGCCACATCGAACAGATCCTTGGCGGCGAAGCGAAGTCCAGCCAGTGGACCGGTCGGTGCGTGAGGCACCGCTACCGAAGGATAGGGAACAAACGCGCGAGCGGGATCGTGGAGAACAGTCATCGCGTAGCTTCGGCTTGAAGTTCGTGGGTGCGGATGCAGCGGGTGGCGTGGCCGGGGGCCACGAGCGTGCGATCGGGTTGCGCTGCGCGACACTGATCGATTGCGAGCGCGCAGCGATCGGCAAAGGCACAGCCAGGCGGCAGTCGCGACAGATCGGGTGGACTGCCTGGAATGGTTTTGAGACGCTCGCCGCGCGCCATCGACCCTTCGGCGCGGCTGCGCAGCAAGGCGAGCGTGTAGGGGTGAGCAGGGGCGCGGATCACGTCGCGTGTGCTGCCTTCTTCGACGATGCGTCCCCCGTACATGACCGCAATACGGTCGGCGACTTCCACGGCCGCGCCAAGGTCGTGAGTGACGAAGATCACGGCCAGTCCGAGTTCACGCTGCAGCTCTCGTAGCAGCAGGAGAACCTGGATTTGCACGGTGGCATCAAGTGCAGTGGTTGGTTCGTCTGCGAGCAGCAGCTTGGGGCGGCAGGCGAGTGCGAGCGCGATCATGGCCCGCTGTCGCATGCCACCCGACATCTCGTGCGGATAGGCGGCCAGCCGGCGCTCCGGGCTTGGGATACGAACTCTCTCAAACAGTTCAAGTGCTCGCTTGCGTGCGTCGGCTGAGCTGATGGATTCATGCCGGCGGATGGCTTCCACGATCTGATCGCCAAGGGTGTAGACCGGATCCAGCGCCGTGAGCGGTTCCTGAAAGATCATGGCCACCTGGGCGCCTCGATAATCGGCGAGGGCCCGGCGGTCGAGCGCCATCACGTCGGTGCCGTCGACCATGATGTGTCCGCCAATCCGCGTGGCCTGCGGCGGATGCAGCCGCATCAGACTCCGCAGGGTGACGCTTTTCCCGGAACCTGACTCACCGATGAGCGCAACCACCTCGCCGCGCTCGATTCGAAGGTCGACACCGTTGACCGCGTTGACCGGACGCGCCCCCCGCGTAAACGTTACGGTGAGATCACGGATATCGACCAGCGGCGCTGACGTAGAAGGGTTCATGCCACCACTCATTGATCAGGAACGCTCGCCGAGGGCGCCGCCCCCGGTCGAACGAGAGCCTCGTCCGATTGCCTGCGCATGACCCGAGTCAGGGACGTGGATAAGGCAGGACACGGCATCGCCTGGGTGCGTGCCGCGCAGCCGGGGCTGCGTCTTCGAACACACCGGGTCGACCATCGGGCAGCGGGGATGAAACCGGCAACCAGACGGCGGGTCGATGGGGTTGGGTGGATCGCCGGCGAGTGGAACCCGCTCAGTACGATGATCCGGATCCATAGAGGGCATGGACCGCGTCAGTGCCTGCGTGTACGGATGGCGCGGCGCCTCGAACAGCTGCTCGGCAGGACCTACCTCCACCACTTCGCCGAGGTACATCACCATTACGCGGTCGCTGACATAGCGCACCACATGCAGATCGTGGCTGATAAAGATGTAGGTGAGACCGAACTCCGCCTTGAGATCGAGAAGCAGGTTAAGCACCTGCGCCTCAACCGATTTGTCGAGGGCCGAGACCGCTTCGTCAAGAATGATCAGCCGTGGCTGGAGGGCGAGGGCACGCGCAATATTGATGCGCTGACGCTGGCCGCCTGATAGCTCGTGCGGGTAGCGACCGGCAAAGCGCGAGGGCTCAAGGCCGACCCGGGCGAGCAGGTCGTGAGCGCGTGACAATGCCTCGCGCGCAGGCGTGCCATGGACCTGGGGTCCGAACGCAATCGAGTCTTCGATCGTCATTCGGGGGTTGAGTGAGGCGTAGCTGTCCTGGAACACCATCTGAACCTGACGGCGGAAGGCCTTCATGGGCATCTCGGCCGAGCCCACGCGACAGCCATCGAAGATGATCTCGCCCGCGGTCGGGGCGATGAGGTTCATGAGTAGTCGCGCGGTGGTGCTCTTGCCGCAACCCGATTCGCCGACCACGCCGAGCGTCTCGCCCTGATAGACGCGGAAGTCGATGCCGTCGACCGCACGCACCACGGGTCGGCGCGCGCCGATCGGGGCGGTAAGAGGGAAGTGTTTGACGAGTCCGCTGATCTCGAGCAGCGGGCTGTCAGCAGCGGTGTGCGCAGTGGGGAGTGCGGCCATGCTCAGCTCTTGACATCCATTGCTGAACGAAGCGAATCAGACAGCAGGTTGAATGCAATGGATGTGATGAAGATCATGGCGCCAGGCAGTGCGGCCACCCAGGGCTGGGTGTAGATGGCGGTACGCAGCGTGTTCAGCATCAGGCCCCACTCTGGCTCGGGCGGTCGTACCCCCAGGCCCAGGAAACTGAGACCGGAGGCAAGGATCATGGAGACCGCGATAAGGCTGGTGGCATACACAAAGATGGGTCCCAGCACGTTTCCAAGCACGTGTACCCGAACGATGGTGATCGCATGTGCACCGGAGGCACGGGCCGCCTCGACAAAGTCGCGGCCACGCACCTGCGTGG
>JALREG010000361.1 GCA_023253905.1 Burkholderiaceae bacterium | reverse complement strand
TGCGCGAGACGCCACCAGGCACGCGGCAGCCGTTCGCGCGAAGCCTGTTCGAACAACTCGCACGCCGCGCCGGGGTCGCGGCCGTCCGCAGGCGCCCGAAGCAGGCGCTCACCCTCAAGAAAAGCCGCGCTGGCTGTTGCCGGATCGGCGAACGCCTGCCCGGAAAGCAGCGACATCAACAGACCAAGGTAGAGGGCGAGCGAGCGCATGACGGGCAGCTGGGTCGAGGTATGTTCGCGTGGATCAGCGCCCTGCACGGCGATCCTCCCGTTCCTCAAAAAACCGCGCGCGCAGTTCGCGCAGCCTCGCATCAACCTGCGAACTGGCATAGAAATCGAGTTGCCGGGTGCGCTGCGCCGCCTGCAGTTGCTCAATCGCGGCGACCCAGACACCGTTGATCGCGTGCATCTCGGCCATCGCAAGGTGAGCCAGCGCTTCGCGACCGAGCGCCGACTGCGCCCGCGCGAGAAGCTCCCAGAGTTCGGTGTCCGCGCGCATGGACAGGAGCGCCTGCTCGCCCGCCGACACTGCCTCGGGCCAACGACCAAGGGCCGAGAGGGCACGAATCCGGAGGCGGACGAGTGCGCGAGAGGCGCCTAGGGTTGCGATGGCACGCTCGGCGGTGGCGAGCGCTTCCTCGGGCTGACCGGATTCGAGCTCGATCTGCGCGGCCAGGCTTTCGATGAACGCGTGCGGCCGGCCCGCAGCGCCTCGTGCGGCAGCGATCGAACGTCTGGCGCCTGGCGTGTCGGCGGCCGCGAGCGCGCCAGCTGCGATCGCATAATGCCCTGCGACGGGCGCGACTGCGCCATCCTCCACCTGTCGCGCAATCAGCTGGCGCGCACGGTTAAGCCCGTCAACGCTTCGATCAGCCAGCGCCCGGAAACGGGCCCTCAGCATGGTGAATTCAAGGCTATCGGGATGCTGGCGGTAGCGAAGCGCCATCACCCGGTTTTGAATGTCGCTCATACGATCGCCGGTGAGCGGATGGGTTCGCAGATAGGCAGGCAGGGCGGTCTCAGATAACCGCGACGCGGTCTGTAGCCGCCCAAAAAACTCGACCATCCCCTGGGGATCAAACCCCGCCTGCTGAAGCATCTCCAGGCCCACCCGGTCGGCTTCCCGCTCGGCGTCGCGCGAGTAACCCAGGATCTGCTGCATCTGTATGGTGCTGCCCAGCGAGGCAATACCCACCGCAGCCTGCGGGTTGGCGCGTGCCGCGAGTAGGGCTGCCGCCATGGCGGCCATGAGCACGGTGGAGCTCTGGTTCTGTGTGGCGAGCATGCGGGCGATATGCCGCTGCGTGACATGGCCGAGCTCGTGCGCGAGCACCGAAGCGAGTTCGGACTCGGCCTGCGACGAAGCGACCAGCCCGGTGTGCACACCGATAAAGCCGCCGGGGAGCGCGAACGCGTTGATGCTGCGATCTTCGACTGCAAAAAGTTCAAAACTGAAACCCGTCGCCGCGGGCTGCGCCGCAAGACGTACCGCGAGCCGGTTCAGATAATCAGTGAGCTCAGGGTCATCGAGCAGGGCACGGGCCCGTCGAATCTCGCGCATGATCGATTCGCCCAAGCGCCGCTCGGCAAGCGGCGACAACTGGTCGCCGGCGGCATCGCCCAGCCTGGGGAGTTCAACCGGCTGAGCCCGGGCCAGGCCCATTGGCGAGACCGCCAGCAACAGGCTGATCACCCCCGAAAGCGCCCGGGTCAGAAGCGGCCGACGTGCATGCAGGCTCATCCAGCTATCATAGCCGCAGTCCCCCTCCTGCAAGTTCCCCATGCTCACGCACTTTGACGCCGCCGGCCAGGCGCATATGGTCGACATCGCCGACAAGAGCATCACCCGCCGGATTGCGATCGCCGGCGGCGCGATCCGGATGCTGCCTGCAACGCTTGCCAGGATCCGCGAAGGGTCGGCCGCCAAGGGAGATGTGCTGGGCATCGCCCGTATCGCGGCCATTCAGGGCGCCAAGCGCACGGCTGACCTGATTCCGCTCTGTCACCCGATCGCCCTCACGCGCGTGACGGTCGATTTCACAGTCGACGAGGCAAGCGCCACCGTGCACTGTCGGGCGCAAGCCGAGTGCGATGGCCGGACCGGCGTGGAAATGGAAGCGCTCACCGCAGTACAGGTGGGATTACTCACCATTTACGACATGGTGAAGGCCATTGATCGGGGCATGGTGATCACCGACGTTCGCCTGCTGGAAAAGCACGGCGGCAAAAGCGGCAGCTTCGTAGCAGGGCGGTAACCGATGTCATCCGATCGCGTGCCCCCCGGAGCACCGCCGTCGGGGGCCATGGATGCCCGACGATGACTGCCTGCCTCGTCACCGGCGCAGGCGGCTTCGTGGGCGCCGCGCTCGCGCGCGCGCTGATCGAAAAGCGACCCGCGCGCCCGAATTCACCCGACCGGCCAGTTTCCGGGCGCCTCATCCTCACCGATCGGACGCCGCGCCCCGACTGGTGTCCGGCCGATCGCGAAGACATCATCTGGATGCAGGGCGACATTGCATCGGCCGACCTTCTTGACCAGCTGTTTTCCGAGCCGGTGGCTGCAGTTGCGCATCTGGCAGGTGTTGTCAGTGGGGCCGCCGAGGCCGACTTCGATCTCGGTATGCGGGTCAATCTCGATGCCACCCGCGCGCTGCTCGAACGCTGTATGGACCAGGGCCGCGCGGGCCGCCCGCCGAGGGTGGTCTACGCCAGTTCGATTGCCGTCCACGGCGTGCCGCTCCCTGCGGCGATTCACGACCAAACACCCGCCTCGCCCAGCCTCTCCTACGGCGTGCAGAAACTGATCAACGAAATCCTGATTGCCGAAGGGTCGCGGCGCGGCTGGATCGATGGCATCAGCCTGCGACTGGCCGGCGTCGTGGTACGCCCCGCGCTACCGAACGGCGCGCTATCGGGCTTTAACAGCGACCTGATCCGCGAGACGCTCGCCGGCCGCAGGGTGGTCTCGCCGGTTTCGCCCGAGGCGGTGATCTGGCTCCAGTCACTGTCGTCCGCGCGCGATGCGTTCGCCATTGCGTTATCGGGTTCGGGCGGCGCGCCCGATGGCGCCCGCGTTGTTCAATGTCCTGCGATCGCAGCGAGCATCGACGAGATCCTGCGCGCGGTGAGTGCGGCGAGCGGCCATGATGCGCGCGCTCTGACGGACTTCCGTCCCGACCCTGCGATCGAGCCCATGTTCGGCCGCTGGCCTCGCCGTCATTCCTTCAATCGGGCAAGGCGACTGGGCCTGCCGGAAGACCGCAATCTCACCGAACTGATTGCCACTGCACACGCCGCGCGTGCAAGCTCAGGCGAACCCAGCACCGCTACTTGAAGAGGACGCCAGGCAGCCAGGTCGAGATCACCGGGAAGGCGATCAGGATGGCCAGCCGAATGACATCGGCTACGACGAAGGGTGCCACGCCACGATAAAGCGTCATGGTGGAGACATGCGGGAGCAGCGTTCTGAGCACAAACAAATTCATGCCGACTGGCGGGCTGATGAGACCGATCTCGACCACGACCACCACCAGAATGCCAAACCAGATCGGATCAAAGCCCAGATGCACCACAAGCGGAAAGAGCACGGGCACGGTGAGCAGGATCATCGACAGCTCTTCCATCGCGGTTCCGAGCAGTACATAGATCGCGCAGATCGCCACGATGACCGCCATCGGATGCAATTGAAACTGCGAGACGAAATTCTTGAGGTCGTCGGGCATCGAAGTGAAATTGACGAAGTTCGCGAAGATCAGCGCACCGATCAGGATGCCAAACAGCATCGCGGTGGTGCGCGAGCTTTCTACCAGCACCTCCACGAGCGTTCGCCAGGTGAGCGCGCGACGCGCGAGCGCAAACACAAAGGCGCCGAATGCGCCGATCGAAGCGCCCTCCGTCGCGGTGAACACCCCGCCATAGATGCCCCCCATCACGACCACGAACAGTACGACCACGCCCCACACGCCCCGTAGCGCGCGCAGCCGTTCAGGCCACGGTGTACGTTCACCGCGCGGCCCGCTCTTCGGATCACGCCAGGTCTGCCAGGCGACTGCCGCCATGAGGAGCAGCGTGGCGAGCACACCCGGGATCAGGCCAGCCGCAAACATGGCGCCAATGTTGACCTCGGTCATGAGGGCATAGATGACCATGATCACCGAGGGCGGAATCAGAATGCCCAGGGTGCCCCCGGCGGTGATCACACCGGCCGCCAAGCGGGTGTCATACCCGGCGTTGAGCATGGGGCGCATGGCGATAACGCCCATCAGAACCACCACAGCGCCTACCAGGCCGCTGGCAATGCCCCAGAAAGTACAGATCACCAGGGTGGTCACCGCCAGCGAGCCGGGCAAACTCCGGAAAGCCAGTTGCACACTGTGGAACATTTTGTCGACCAGGGCGCCGCGTTCCATGATGTAGCCCATCAGCACAAAAAGCGGTATGGACAACAAGGTGTCGTTGGTCATGGCACCGAAGGTGCGCTGCACCATCAGGTTGAACACGCGGTTGTCCATCCAGGGCTGGGACGGATCGTAAAAAGCGGCAAAGCCAAACACCATGCCCAGACCCATGAGGGTGAAGGCGGTGGGGAAGCCCATCATGATGACGACCACGATGAGCCCCAGCATCAGCAGGCCGAGTGCGGGATCGCTCATCGCTGGCCTCCGGTGGCACGGTGGTGAGCCGCTTCTTCAATCTGTTTGGCGTTGGCGAATCGCTTACCGAGCGTGGTCGCTTGGGCCGGAACGTTGTGCGAACGGCCGGTCATCACAACCGTTGCCGATTCAGCAGCGCGTTTGGCCAAACGGGCAAGCGCTGCGAGCATGCGTCCACGAATCACCACAAGCG
>JALREG010000313.1 GCA_023253905.1 Burkholderiaceae bacterium | reverse complement strand
TGATATATTCGCCATAGTGCATTAGTTCAATATCCCTTTGAAATTTAGAAAAAGCTATCATAATTTTATTTACCCCTTTAGCGTTAATAGGCTTGTAAACCTTATCTACATCTTGATTCCAGTCCAGAAAGCGTTGCATGGCCCCACAACTACAGGAAATGAAAATCTGCCTGACTTGAACAAGCGAGAGATTGTTGCAATTGCTCCAGTTATTGCTGTCATCATTGCTCTTGGTGACCGAGTCATTCACGTTGATGGCACGGAAGGCGAGTTCGCCGTTGGCCGCCATCTGATAGAGACGCTTGACGCCGGTGGTGGTCTCTTCGGTGACGCCCACGATCGACTTCAGCTGCCGCTCGTACCAGCCCGGATCGGTGGAGAGGCGCTTGCGGATGGAGTCAAACAGCGCGGTTTCTTCTTCGCTCTGCGGATTGGTGATGACCGAGGGATCGCTTGCGGCACGGGTGCCGAGGTGAAGCAAGAGCGTTGCGTCACCGCCGTCGTCAAGAATCATGTTGCTGGGCGCGCCGTCGGCCCACTCAAAAATGCGGTGCGTGAATTCCCAGTACTCGACCAGGTTCTCGCCCTTGTAAGCAAACACCGGGATACCGGCGGCGGCGATGGCCGCAGCAGCATGGTCTTGCGTGGAAAAAATATTGCAGGAGGCCCAGCGTACCTGAGCACCCAGCGCTGCGAGGGTCTCGATCAGCACTGCGGTCTGGATCGTCATGTGAAGCGACCCGGTGATACGGGCGCCTTTGAGGGGCTGGCTTGCAGCAAACTCCTCACGGATCGCCATCAGGCCGGGCATCTCGGTTTCAGCAATACGGATTTCTTTGCGGCCCCAGTCGGCAAGACCGATATCGGCAACGTGATAGTCAGGCGCGGCGGGCGCGGATTTCAGAACGGCAGACATGAACACACTCCATCGATGATGAAGCGGTTGGTACGGGGCGGTGGCGGGTGCTCGCCGACCTCGGACTAACCGCGGGTCAACGAGCGCCGTTCAACAGCGAGCATCCTTCTCTTGCCGGGGCCAGTCGGCCGGTGGCGGCAGACCGCGCGGGGCTCTGTGGGGACGGGACCCGCCGGCAGGATGTTCGCCGCTTCGAGCCTGGCAGCGACAGACGATGTCGCGTTGCAGCGCTCCTCGAAGCAAGATCGAGATGATAGCAGCGCGGTTTGAGGTGACCGGTCAGACCTTGCGCGGCATGGGGAAACTCAAACGGCGAAGGAGGTCGCACGAGTTGGGGCGCCGGGCAGTCCGCCCCGATTATCCAGAACCGGTTGCGCTCCCCGCCTCATCAAAGCAGGGTGCGTTTCCGTTTGCGGCGGCGTCCGATGGCAGCGCTACCCGGCCGATGCTCGAGCGACCGGCCCCGATAAAGCCGCAGTCGGCCGGGGGCAGTCCGGCACATCCGCGCGAACAGCGTTGGCCGAAACCGCATTCGGCCTCAACGATTTGCAGGCGTTCGCCCAGCGAACTGCTGCAATCGCCCGCGAGTGCGTCCGCCACCCGGCAGCAGGCGGCGGACGGCGACCCGGGGTTGCCGTCGGTGAACGCCGGAGAATCGATCAGATGTTTGAGTGAAGCAGCCATAGACTGCATTAACTCAAATTTTCCGGCGTCACACCTTGACGGCGATCAAGCGGAGGCTTTGAGCGCCTCGGCGCGATCCGTGCGCTCCCAGCTGAACTCCGGCTCGTCGCGGCCGAAATGCCCGTAAGCAGCGGTCTTGCGATAGATGGGACGAAGGAGGTCCAGCATCTTCACGATGCCCTTCGGGCGCAGATCGAAATGCTGCTGTACCAGCTCCGCAATGCGCGCGTCACTCACCTTGCCCGTGCCCTGGGTGGTGATCCACACCGACGTGGGCCGCGCGACCCCAATCGCGTAGGACACCTGCACCAGGCAGCGGCTCGCAAGCCCCGCCGCAACGATGTTTTTCGCCACATAGCGCGCGGCGTAAGCGGCTGAACGGTCAACCTTGGAGGGGTCTTTGCCGGAGAAGGCGCCGCCGCCATGCGGGGCCGCACCACCATAGGTGTCGACAATGATCTTGCGACCTGTGAGACCGCAGTCACCCTGTGGGCCACCCACCACAAACCGGCCGGTCGGGTTGATCAGATACTTGATGTCGCCCTTGATGAGCGAGGCAGGGATCACCGGCTTGATGATTTCCTCGATCACGCCTTCGCGGATGGTCTCCATGGAGACATCCGGGGCGTGCTGGGTTGAGAGCACGACGGTGTCGACCGAGACCGGGCGGCCGTCGGCGTAGCGCAGCGTCACCTGCGATTTGGCATCGGGGCGGAGCCAGCCGAGCTTGCCGCTTCGGCGCACCTGCGACTGACGCTCGACCAGGCGATGCGAGTAATAGATTGCCGAGGGCATGAGCTCCGGCGTTTCATCGCAGGCGTAGCCAAACATGAGGCCCTGGTCGCCCGCGCCCTGCTCGAGGTTGTCGTCGTGTGCGGCATCGACGCCCTGCTTGATGTCCGGCGACTGCTTGTCGTAGGCGACCAGCACGGCGCAGCCTTTGTAGTCGATGCCGTAATCGGTGTTGTCGTAGCCGATCGATTTCAGCGTGTCGCGCGCGACCTGGATGTAGTCGACGTTGGCACGCGTGGTGATCTCGCCCGCGAGCACCACCAGACCGGTATTGCAAAGGGTTTCGGCCGCCACGCGCGAGGTCTTGTCCTGCGCAAGGATGGCGTCGAGGATCGCGTCCGAGATCTGGTCAGCCACCTTGTCGGGGTGACCCTCAGAAACGGATTCGGAGGTAAACAGATAATCGTTGGCCACAGCTTTCTCCTCTGGAATGTCGTCGTAACGGTTCGACTGGACGGCATCCGCGGCGGGCGGTGACGGGCACCTGCGCCGCGGAGTTACCTTCGGCGTGGCCGATCCCTGGAGAAGCGGCGACGCTTTAGCGGTATTTCGGACCCGATCGGTCCCTGCCCCGCAAGTTGTCCTTAACTCGGCAGTGCGAATTATAGCCGGCTTCGCGCGGGCAGCGGCGTCGCGCCGGGCGCCTGGCTTCGCATAGACTGCGCAGCACCGTATGGCCTGCATCACCTTGATTGCGCAGGAAGCGTACGCTTTCGGCTTTTCAAGGACCGACCCCGGTCTGGTGCCCTACCCCGTCTTACCTGTCATGTCTGCCGATCCTGTGGTGCCACCGCGAGCGCCTTCACCACCGCCCCCGCCCGGATCGGGCTCGGGCGCCGCTTTGTCACCGGCCGCGCCTTCGCATGAAAAGCGGGCGCCGTCGCCCGATACGACCGGCCGTTGGCTGGTCGGGCTCGCGAGTGCGCTCGCCCGCCTGCCGCTTGCCGCAGCGCGGGCGCTGGGCGCTGTGGCGGGGCTCGCTGCGTTTGCCTTGTCTGCAAGCTATCGAGGAAAGTTGCGCGCCAATCTCGGCCGCGCAGGCTTTCGGGGCATGCTGCCCATGGTGCGAGCGGCGATCGAGGCTGGTCGGATGGCGGGCGAACTTCCCTTTATCTGGATGCGGCCGTCTGCGGCGATTGCGCGCCGCGTCCGCTGCGATGATGTGGCGGTGCTCGAAGCTGCCGAGCGGGCCGGCCGCGGCATCCTCTTTCTCACCCCGCACCTTGGGGCGTTTGAGGTCACCGCGCGGTGGTATGCGCTTCGCGCGCCCATCACCGTGATGTTCCGCCCGCCGCGCAAGGCTGCGCTGGGGGCGCTTCTGGCGCGGGCCCGGGGTGGGGAAGGGCTTCATCCCGTGCCGGCCGCGCTCTCGGGCGTGCGGGCGATGCTTCGGGCGCTGCGCGCAGGCGCTGCGGTGGGCTTACTCCCTGATCAGGTACCGGGTGCTGGCGAAGGTCGCTGGGCGATGTTTTTTGGCGCGCCCGCATTCACCATGACGCTTCCCATGAAACTCGCGCAGGCAACCGGGGCTTCGGTGGTGATCGCAGTGGGCGAGCGGGTCCGGGGCGGCTGGCGGATCCGGCTTCAGGCTTTCGAGCCCATGCCGACGCCGGAAGCGTTGAACGCCCAGATGGAGGAGCTTGTTCGCCTTGCCCCCCATCAGTATCTGTGGGGCTACAACCGCTACAAGCGGCCGGACGGGGCGCCGGATGCGCCGGTGACACGCCCATGAGGGAACCGCTTGCCGTTTCCGCCCGGGCTCGCGCTGCCGAGGCGCTGATGCGGTTTGGCATCATGGTGCTGCGGGGACTTGCGCGGCTCCCCTACGGCTGGCTGGTGCGATTGGGCAATGCGCTCGGAATGCTGCTCTATGGCCTTGCGTGGCCGCGCAGGCGGATCGCGCAGGTGAACCTCGCCCTCTGCTTTCCGCACTGGAGCGAGGCTGAGCGGCGCCGCGTCGCACGCGCCCATTTCAAGGCGTTTACGCGCAGCTTTCTCGACCGGTTCATCCTCTGGTATGCCCCGCGGGAGCGCATTGTTGAGCTCTGTCGTCTCGAGGGAATGCAACACTTTCTCGAGCCGGTCAGGGCGGGTCGGCCGGTGATTGTGCTCGCGCCGCATTTCGTGGGCATCGATGCCGGGGGCATCCGGCTCCTCCTTGACCATCCGCGGCTCGCATCCATGTATGCCCGGCAGAAAAGCGATGTGCTGAACGAGGCCATGACGCGCGGCCGCAGCCGGTTTCAGGGCACCATGCTGCTTCGTAACGAGGGCCTGCGGCCGGCGGTTCGGTGGCTGCGCGACGGCGGGGCGTTTTATTTTCTGCCTGACATGGATCTGGGCGCGCGCGACGCGCTGTTCGTGCCATTTTTTGGCGTGTCGACGGCGACGGTCACCTCGGTGGCGCGGCTTGCCCGACTGACCGGCGCAGTCGTTGTACCGCTGGTGACGCGGATGACCGATCGCGGCTACGTCGGTGTATTTCACCCGGGCTGGACCGACTACCCGGTGGATGATCTGGAGGCGGCTACCCGGCAGATGAACGCCTTCATCGAAGCGCGGGTGCTCGATATGCCCGAGCAATATCTCTGGACGCACCGCCGATTCAAGACCCGCCCGCCGGGCGAAGCATCGCCTTACGATCGGCGATAATCGCGTCCATGAAACTGCGGTTTACCAAGATGCAGGGCGCTGGCAACGACTTTGTCGTGATCGACGGCGTTCGGCAGGCGCTCGCGCTCTCGCCCGCCCAGGTGCGCTGGCTCGCCGACCGCCATTTCGGTATTGGCGCCGATCAGGTGCTGCTGGTCGAGCCCGCGCACACACCGATCCAGCCCCTGGTCGAGCATCTGTTGCTGGCCCCTCAGGCGCGCAGCGCCGCGCTGTTGCAACGCTGGCAGGGTGTGTGGTTGAGCGAGGTGTTGGGCTAGTCGTCGAGCGCCAAGTCCGGACTAGCCCAGAAACCCCTTGAGCGCCTGGAGTGTTTCTTCGGG
>JALREG010000266.1 GCA_023253905.1 Burkholderiaceae bacterium | reverse complement strand
AAGCGCCGCCTGATCGCGCGCCCGCAGCGTGACGTTGCGGATTCGCGCTGCGCCCGTCGCGGCTCGATGCACCGACAGCACATGATGATCGTTGCCGGTCGCATGAAAATAGATCGCGTTCTCGGTTCGCGCCGCGATGCCAAGATGCCAAACCTCGGTGAAGAAGCGCTCAAGCGGCGCGAGTTCGGGCACTTCGAGCGCGACACTGCGCAAACCGGCAATGGTCGACGATGCGTGGGTCAAGACGAGCCTCCGTCTGGCGATGGCAAAGGGAGGAGCGATCTTACCCCCTCGTTCGGGGGGTGTGTCCACGCCAGCGCTGGAGCGACGACTCTCAGTCGATGGCCTCTTCGGCCGATGACATCCGGAACCCACTGAGGTCGCGGCTATCGCAGAAATCGAATCATTTAACTGGACGCGCAGCACCAACCGAAGCGACACTTGAATCAATCTCAACGTGGCCCGGGGTATCCCTGGGTACTGCATTCCGCCAACCCATCCCTGGAGTTCCGAATGAATCAGCCGACCCTGGATCAGTTCACGACCGAGATGCTCGCCCGTGGTTTCGATGAGGTTCTGGTCCGCGAGTGGGGCCCGGATCATCTCGCCCCTGAACATGACCACCCCTTCGACACCGAGGCCTTGGTGGTCAGCGGCGAATTCTGGTTGACGGTGGGCGACTCCACCCGGCACCTGCGCACGGGCGATCGCTTTCAGCTTGGCCGGGGCATCCGGCACGCGGAAAAGTACGGCAAGGAAGGGGCGACTTTCTGGGCTGCGCGACGTAACGCGCGCTAAGTCCTCGGCTTTCAATGACACGCGCGCAGCCGCTCAACTTTTAGCGAGATCTCCAGCATGTCAGCCCGCCCTGTCCTCGTGCTGATCCCTGGGATGACCAACACCCCTCGGGTATTTGACCGTCTGATCTCGCACCTCGGGGACCATGCCGAGATCCGTGTGATCGACGTACGCGGGCCGGCGGACATCGCCAGGATGGCAGAGCGCGCCTGGCGCGCGCTGATCGATGTCGGCACTGAGCGCAAGCTCCTGATCGCTGGCTTCTCAATGGGAGGCTATGTCGCCCTCCAGATGCTCGCGCTGCCGCTGCGCAACGTCGAGGGGCTCGCCCTGATCTGCTCCACTGCTCATCCAGACCCGCCCGAGGCCGCGCCGATGCGCGAACGCGCCATCAGCTCGGCCACCCGTGACTGGTCCCGCTATGTCGAGAAACTCGGCGAGTTTCTCCTGACGCGTGCCTCGCAAAACAACCCCAACCTTCGTGCCGCCATCCTCGCCGACCTGCATGAGGCGGGCGCCGAGAGCACGATCGCGCAAATGCGTGCCGTCATGAACCGGCCGGACCAACGCGCGATGATCCGTGGGCTGATGCTGAACGCCCTGGTCGTGGTCGGTTCCGATGACCCGCTGATTCCGATTGAAGACGCCCGCGCCGCCGCCCAGGCCATCGCAGACGCAAAATTTGAGGCGCTCCCGGGAGCCGGGCACCTGATCCCCTGGGAGCAGCCAAGCGAACTGGCGGCGCTGATGCGCGACTGGATCAGGCAGACCATCAAGGAGGCCCACGCCATGTCATTTGCCGACACACAGAAATCGCTACCCCCCATCGCCCACCTGGCGGCACTCGAACTGCTCGACGCAGGCGGTTCAACCGTAGCGGTCATCGAGAACAAGCCAGGAAAAGCGGGCTCGCTGGCGGTCTATTCAGCCCTTGCCTCGCGGCATGGAAAAATTGACGCAGCGGCGGCGCGGGAGGGGCTGGAGCTCTTTGCCGAACACACGACCGACGCGCGCGCCAACCCTGGCAAACACCCCAATATCGATCGCCTGATTGAGGTGAGCGAATCGGGCACAGTTTTAGGCGTGCGAACGGTTGCCCTCTAGCGGCGGCCCGACTCACGGACGGGCGACGATTTATCGGTGTTACATTATCTCATCACAATGTGATAGTGTAACGTCACTAGACCGATCATCGTTCAACCGACTGCTCGTCCGGAGTCATTTTCAATGAAGTATCTGATACCCCTTTCCCTTTCTGCACTCTGCGTCGTCCACCTGCCTGCAAGGGGCCAACAATCACCCAGCCCAGCGCCTCATGCGCATGCGGCAGGCGGGCCCGCCATCGAGATCGGCGCGGTCCTCAACCCCTCCTGGCAATCCAAGGCTCAGGCGCTTTCGCATCGGGACAAAGGCCTGGGCCTGGGGCATAGCGACCTGAGCCTTGACGCAAGCTTCAATCCCTGGCTGAAAGGCAAGTTTTCGGCGGTGGCGCACAGCGATCACCACAAGATCGAGACCGAGATCGAGGAGGCCTATGTCGAAGCCCCCTCGCTCCCCGGGGGGCTGCAGCTGCGTGCCGGTCGCTTTTTGTCGCAGTTGGGGTACCTCAACGAACTGCATCCCCATGCAGACGATTTCGTGATGCGGCCGGTGCTGCATCGGGCGTTCCTGGGCGGCCACTATTTCGATAACGGAGTGCGGCTCAACTGGGTCGCCCCTGCGCCGTTTTACTGGCGCCTGGGCGGCGAAGTCATGCGGGGCAAGCGCCTGCCCACCCTCGCCTCGTCGTCCACAACAGGCGCCTGGACCCTCAGCACGCGGGTGGGCAGCGACTTGGGCTCGTCGGCGAGCTGGCAGCTGGGCGTTTCAACACTCAGGCATCGCTCGGGGGCGTCGGGCGCGGCAGGCGAGGTTCACCACGAGCACGAAGCCGAACCCGGGGGCGAACCTCATGCCGAAGCGGCCACAGAGACTGCACACGTCTCGAGCCACGGGGCGGTGTTCTTCGGACGCCGGATGGACATCCTCGAGGCGGTCTGGAAATGGGCCCCCGATGGCCATTCACGCGCTCGCCAAGTGCGGCTCAGCGCAGAATTCGCCCGTGTCGGCGACATCGGCGACGCTGAGAACAGCCGTCTTCGCCACAGCGCGTGGTATGTGTCGGCGGTCTATCGGTTTCGTCCACAATGGGAGGTTGGCGTGCGGCTTGATCAGCTGAACGCCCTTGCCCGACACGAGGAAGGCTTTGAGCCGGCGCGCCTTCGGGAGCGCAGCATTTCTCTCGCCTGGAAGCCCGATCACATGACCGTTGTTCGCCTGCAGTACACGACGCAACGCGATCGCGGTGGATTCGCCGAGGCCTCGGAGATCCAACCTTCCAATGCCGTTCACCTACAGTTCGTAAAGAGTTTCGGAGCGCACGGTGCGCACGCCTACTAAACGGCCTTCATGGCGCGTTGGCGGCGCTGCGACACTGGCGCTGGGCCTCCTGCTCGGCGCAGCGCAGGCACTTGCGAAGCCTGCCATCTTCACCTGCGAACCCGAGTGGGCCGCGCTTGCGCGCGTGATCGCACCCGAGGCCCAGATCTATTCGGCCACGCATGCCCGCCAGGATCCCCATGAAATTGAGGCGAGACCGGCGCTCATCAGCGCGCTCCGGCGCGCCGATCTGGCGATCTGCACCGGCGCCGGGCTGGAAGCGGGATGGCTTCCAATGCTGCAGAACCGCGCAGGCAACGCACGCGTGATGCCCGGTGCCCCCGGCATGCTGCTCGCCACCGAGGGACTGCCGCTGCTCCCCGACGCCCACCATCACGCCGCGCGTGACAAAGGCCATGTTCACGCCGAAGGCAACCCCCATATTCAGCTCGACCCCCGACTGCTCGCGCAGGTCGCCGCCCGTATTGCCGATCGCCTCGCGGCAATCGATCCCGCGGGCGCATCGGGATACCGGACCCGGCTGGAACGGTGGCTCGTTGAATGGAACGGCCGGATGGAAGCCTGGCAGAAGGCCGCCAGGCCACTGTTTGGTGAGGCGATGATCGCCGAGCATTCAAGCTTCGCCTACCTGTTCCGGTGGCTGGAGCTTTATCAATCGGCTGATCTCGAGCCGATACCGGGTGTTCCCCCTACAGTGAGTCACCTTCAGGGGCTGCTCCAGCGCGCGCGCGAGGACCCACCGATGGCGGTCGCCCAAACCCTTTACCAGGATCCGCAGCCCGGCCGCTGGCTCGCCGAAAAGCTCTCGGTACCGCTGCTGACGCTCCCCACCACCGTCACCAACGAAGGCGAACCACGCTCGCTCGAGGGACTGTTCGATCACCTGATCCGCACGCTGCTTTTGGCACGCGAACAGCGCCGTCCCCGATGATGATCGACTTGGCGCTCGAGCTTGGAGCGGTACTCGCCCCCCCATTCATCGCCGGCATTCTTGTCCTCTTGACCCATGTCCCGCTGGGCGAGCAGGTGCTGCGCCGCGGCATCGTTTTCATCGACCTCGCGATCGCACAGATCGCCGCGCTCGGCGTTCTCGCAACCAGCGGCTGGACAACCGATACCCCCCCCTCGTGGTGGGCGGGGACCCTGCCCGCTCTCGCCGGCGCGTTGCTCGTGGCCTCGCTCGCTCGCCGTTGGCCCGAACAACGTGAGGCGCTGATCGGGCTGGTCTACGTCGGGGGCGCCGCGGCCGCCATTCTCTGGGTGAGCGCCGACCCCCATGGTGCGCAGAGACTGCGCGCCCTGCTCGCGGGCGACATCCTCTGGGTCAGAACGGAGTCGCTGTGGCCGCTCGCCGTGGGCAGCGCACTGTTTTGGGTCGCGACGGGGCTCAAACCGCGAGCGTTCGACCATGACGCGCTCTTTTATCCGGCTTTCGCGATCCTGGTCAGCCTGTCGGTACCCGTCCTTGGGCTCTATCTGGTCTTCGCCGCACTGATCGCTCCAGCGCTTGGCGCAAGCCCCCTACGACAGGCCAACCCTCCGCGTGGCCGCTGGGCCGCCTTTGCGATCGGTTTGATCGGGCTCCTGACCGGTCTGACGGTCTCGTATCTGGTCGACTATCCGAGCGGGCCCACCGTCGTGCTCGCTCTGATCGCAACGGCGACCGTGTCGGGGGCGCTCGCTGCGGTTAGACTACGGGGATGAGCCGAACCCGCAAACCCGCCGCCGCCCCCGCCACGCCTGCAGCGCCCCCCAGCCCAGCGCCCGCTGCGAGCGCTGCTAAGACACCGCTTTCGCGCGCGCAACGGGCGCTGCTTACCGCCCGGCTCGCCGAGGCCGAACAGCTCTGTAACGATCGCGGCACCCTGCTGACACCGCTTCGCCGTGAGGTGTTGAAACTGTTGCTCGAACGCGGCGGGTCGGCCAAGGCCTACGATCTTCACGACGATATGAGGAACGCCCACGGGCGCGTTGCCCCCATGACCGTCTACCGGGCGCTCGATTTCCTGATGCAGATGCAACTGGTCCACCGGGTCGACAGCCTGAATGTTTTCATCGCCTGCAGCCACGGCGAAGCCGATTCCCCCGATCACAACCATGATGCGCTGATGCTGGTCTGCACCCGCTGCGACAAGGTCGTTGAGCAGGCTGCGCATGAAGTGGCAAGCCGGCTCAGCGCCGAGCTCGCCGAGCGATTCGGCTTTGCCGCCCAGGGCGTGGAGGTCAAGGGCCTTTGCCGGGAGTGCGCCGCCACGGGTGAGCGTCCCGCGGGTCCGTCAGACACCGCTCGCCGGTAAGCGCATCCAGGAAGGCGTCTGGTGTTATGCCCCCCGCGGATCCTCCAGTTCTCCCCTGGCCCGCCGACGATTTCTCGCGCGTGCCCTTCGATGTCTTCACCAGCGCCTCGCAATACGCCCGCGAGCAGTCGCGCATCTTCCGCGGACCCGTCTGGAACTATCTCTGTCTCGAGATCGAACTGCCGAACGCGGGCGACTTTGTTCGCACCTGGGTCGGCGACCTGAGCGTTCTGGTGTCTCGGGCCGACGACGGCTCGATCCACGCCTTCGAAAACAGCTGCGCGCATCGCGGCGCGCAGCTCACCAGCAAGCTGCGGGGCAACACGCGCCGTCACACCTGCGCCTATCACCTCTGGTCCTATTCACTTACCGGCGATCTGCTCGGTGTACCGATGGAAAAGGGGGTCAACGGCAAGGGCGGCATGCCCCCTGACTTTGACAAGCGCAACCACGGCCTGAATCGCCTGCGCGTGACCACCTTCGGCGGACTGGTGTTTGGCACCCTGTCGAACGACACCCCGCCGATCGAGGACTATCTCGGACCGCATGCGGTCGAGCAGATCCAGCGACTCCTCGTGCAGCGCAAGCCCAAGGTATTGGGCTATCTCAGGCAACGCATTCCCGGCAACTGGAAGCTCTACAACGAAAACGTCCGCGATCCGTATCACGGGTCGCTCCTTCACCTCTTTCAGGTGTCGTTCCGGCTGCAGCAGCCCACTATGCGCGGCGGCATCAAAATGGACACTGATCTCAAGAACACCTGGAACCATTCCATCGTCACAGAGGAAGATGCCAGCAATAGAAAAACGCTGTCAGACGCCTACGCCGGTACCGGCAAGTTCGCCCCGGAAATGCGCATGGCCGATCCGTCACTCACCCAGGTGCCGCTTGATCTCGGGGACGGCTACAAGACCACCATCCTGTCGATCTTTCCGACGTTGGTGGTGGCGCAGGTCGACAACACCTATGCGATCCGGCACCTGCGGCCCAAGGGGCCGGATCTGGTCGAACTTCACATCACTTACCTCGGGTTCGAATCCGATACGCCAGAGATGACGCAGAACAAGCTGCTCACCTCCAACTTCATCGGTCCCGCGGGCTACATCTCCCTGGAAGATGGTGAGGCGCTGCGACTGGTTCAGGAGGGCATCCGCACCCGACGCCCCGGTCAGCATGAAATGCTGGAGATGGGCGGCGTTGGCGACATCCGCGACACCGATTATCTGTCGCAGGAAATTTCAATTCGCGGCTTCTGGTCGTTCTATCACCGCATCATGGAAGAAGCGCAATGACCTCCGACCTCATGCTGAGGCTACAGGTCGAGTCTTTCCTGTACGAGTACGCGGCGCTCCTCGATGAGGAACGGTTTGCTGATTGGCCCCAGCTGTTTACCGAGAGCGCGTGCCGCTATGAAGTGCTGTCGCGTGAGAATGTTGACCTGGGGCTCCCAGTGCCGATCATGAGCTGCTATTCGCACGGGATGCTGCGCGATCGTGTCGCGATGCTGGTGCAGGGCACCCTCACCTACCGCAAGATGCGACTTCTTCGGCAGGTCAGCAATGTGCGCGCAGAAACCGCTCCCGACCAAACGGTCATCGTCAGAGCAGGCATCACGGTGTTTCAGTCTGACGAAGAAGGCGTGTCGTCGCTCTACCTGGTCGGGCGTTATCACGGCCACCTGATGAACACCAACGGATCCTTCAGGATCACCGCAATGAGCGTGGTGCTCGACTCCTTCGGAATCGATACCATGCTCGCCGTTCCGATTTGAGCCGCCGAGATTTCCATGCCTCAGTTCAGCCCCGATTCCCTGCACACTTTCACGCAGGCGCTGCTCGTCTCGCGAGGCATGTCGGCTGCCGATGCGCAAACCGTAGCCGACTCGCTATCCTGGGCTGACCGCAGCGGTGTCGCTTCGCATGGCATCGCATTTCTGCCGCGCTATATCGATTTCATTGCCCATGGCGACCTCGACCCGCGAGCGCAACCCGAGGTCATCAGCCTGCCGCCCGGGCCCTGGGTGATTGACGCCCACCGCGCGGCTGGATCAGTCGCGATGCGCTTCGCCGTCGACACCGCCCTCGGGGCGCTACGCGATGCACCCACCGTGATGATCTGGATCCGCCGGATGACCCACTCGGGTGCCATGGGTCAGTATGTCGAGGACGCAGTCCGTCAGGGCATGATCGCAATTGCCTGGACAGCCGGTCAGCCGCTCATGGCCTATCACGGCACCGGCCGTGCGGCCGCCACCACCGGCCCGCTGGTGATGGCTGCACCGGGCCCAGAGGGCGAACCGGTCGTTCTCGATATGGCCACGACCGACGTATCGAACGGAAGACTCCGCCAGGCGCGTAGGCTGGGCAAGACCCTCCCCCCAGACACCGTGCTCGACGCCCAGGGCGCGCCCACCACCGATCCGAACAAGGCGGTCACGCCCCTCCCCTTGTCCGGACCGAAGGGGGCAGGCATCGCCCTGATGTTTGAAATGATGACCAGTCTGGTGGCGGGCAACCCGATCACCGAGCCCTTCATCCACGCCAAAGACCGGCCGCGTCACGGTCAGAACGCCATGTTGATGCTCGCCCGGATCAGCGCGTTCGGCGAACTGAGTGCGGGCTACCCCGCTCATGTTTCCGAGTTGGTCAATACGCTCAAGTCCATGCCCCGGGCGCAGGGTGCCGACGAGGTACTGCTGCCTGGCGAGCGCCGGGCGCGAGCGCGCGCACGAACCCAGGCGCGCGGCCTGGTTGAGGTCAATGATCAGGTCTGGACGGAACTGACCCAGCTGGCGGGCGCCGCCGGGGTCGCGCTCCCGCTCAGTCCACCGTGATCTTCCGCTCCTGAATCACGCGCCCCCAGCGGCTGCTTTCATTCTGCAGCCAGGCGCCGAATTCGGGAGCGCTGCTCCCCACCACTTCCACTCCCTGCTCATTCAGGCGCTGGCGGACATCGGGTGCAGCGAGCGCCTTGACCACTGCGCCATGAATCTTTTCGATGATGGCGGGTGGCGTACCGGCGGGCGCGATCATGCCGGTCCAGGACTGTGCCTCAAACCCCGGAATGCTGTCGGAGATTGGCGGCACTTCGGGTGCCTGGGGCGTGCGCTGCGGCGATGAAACCCCAAGCGCAGTCAGCCGTCCGGTCTTCACATGCGGGAACACCAGGCTCATGGACGCGATCATGCCGGTGACCTGCCCGCCCAACAGATCATTGAGCGCCTGCGCGCCGCCCCGATAGGAAATCAGCGTGATATCCAGCCCCGCCGACGCTTTGAGAAGCTCGGCTGACAATCGGCTGGAAGTGCCCGCCCCAGGCGTGGAAAACATCACGCGGTTAGGCTCCCTGGCCGCTCTGAGAAACTCGGCCATCGATTTGATGCCGCTGGCAGGATTGACCACCAGCAGCTGCGGACTCCGCACCATGAGTGAGATCGGCACAAAGTCCTTGAGCGGATCATGCGTGACGCCCTTGTAGAGGAAGGGGTTGGTGGCAAAGCTGTCAAACACCACGCCCAGCGTGTAGCCATCAGCAGCGGTCTTCGCAAGCGCATTCGTGGCAACCACGCCACCGGCCGCGGCAATGTTTTCCACGACCACGGCCTGGCCGAACTGATCGGCCATTTTGGGTGCGACCAGCCGGGCAGCAATATCGGTGACCCCGCCCGGCGGATAGGGCACCACGATTCGAATCACCCGCTGTGGAAACTCGCCCGCAGCGGCGGCCGGCGCCTGCGCCTGGGTGCCCGCGGAGTAACCGCCGAGGACCGCAGCGACCAGCAGACCCGCGCACAGCAGAGCGCTTCGAGGTGCACCCGCAGCAACCACGGTCACGGCACGAATGGCACCGCTGAAACGCATCAAAGTCAGTTCTCGCATGGCACATACCTCGCTAGCCAGTCGCCCACGACACGCCAGACCCGCTGGTTGCCCTCGGCAAACATGAAATGGTTAGTGTCACCGAACAGATGCAGATCCTTGGGCATGCCGGCCTTAGCAAAAAGCCCCAGCGACTGCTCGGTGGGCGTGACTGAATCGACCGAACTGTGAAGCAGCAGTAGCGGCCGCGGACTGATCCGATGAACAACCTCTTCCGCCCGAAAATCAAACATGCTCTGCGCGGTTTCGGCCGTAAATTCATCGAGCGACCCGGTGACGAGCTGGCGCTTCAATCCTGGTGGAATCGGGACGATCTCGCCGCGTGGCACCATCATCGACCGGCCCGTACGCTCGCGATAAGCCCGACCCTCGTCAAGCATCGCGGTAAAGCGCTGCCAGGCTTCGGGCGTCGCGTGCTGGCCGCGAAACTTACGCTCACCATGCCCCCAGCCACCGCTCGAGATTGCGCCGGCAAGCCCAGACTCCACCGCTGCCGCATACACCGCCACCGCACCGCCAAAGCTCGAGCCCGCCACCACAACGGCATCGCCCTTCACCTGCGGCAGCGTGCACAGATGGCGGAACGCATCGACCGTGCATTGCACCTGCTCGAGGCAGATGAGGTTGCCACGTGGGCCTTCGCTTGCCCCACAGCCCGGCATGTCGAAGCGAAACGTGGCGTAACCCATACGATCGAATTCATCGCAGGGCCCGGTGACATTACCCGCAGTCATGTTGCTGCCAAAACCGTGCAGCACGATGACGGTGGGGCGGGCCTGTCCTGGAGCCGCCTGCGCCGGAATCCGAAGGCGCGCGGCAATCTTCCAGCCCTGGGACATGAAACTTTGTTCGAAGTCGGTGCTCATGAGCGGGGGCCTCCGGTGGCGGCCAATGGGGCTGCAGCCGCTCGCGTAGCGGCGCGCGCAGCATCGATCGCACGTGCTGCCGATAAGGACGGCCGTGCGGCGTTCGCGGGCGGTGGTGGGATACCCTCGGCCAGATGCCACTCGCTGAAACGGTTCACCCGATACTGATGAGGCTTCCAGTGCTCGGTCACAAAGTCGGGATCGCAGAAATATTCCACCGCGCCACCCAACGGGTTCTTGAAGTACCAGAAATACGCTGACGAGATGGGATGTCGCCCTGGGCCCACCGCGGTCGCCCAGCCTTTGGCGGCGAACGCGCGACCGCCGCCGAACACCTCGTGAGGCGACTGCACCTCGAAGGCCAGATGGTGGAGGTCGCTATGCCCATGCGGGCTCTTGAGCAGAAACACATTGTGGTGTTCACTACGACGCGCCCAACGAAGAAACACCCCCGCTCCGCCCACATAGCGATCGGAGAGCCAGAAGCCCAGCCGCTTTCGATAAAACGCCTCGGCCTGATCGACATCAGGAACGAAAAAAACAATATGACCAATCTGCCAGGGCCGCGCCTGCTCATGCACGCTGGCAATCGTGTCCACGCGGCGGCGCGAACCCGGCTGGTTATAGGACTGCGCGGCGGGCGCTGCGATCGGGACCCGCGCCGACACGGTGACGCTCAGCGTGATACCGCTGTCATCCTGAAACCGCAGCCGTCCATCCGGTTGCTCGTCAACCGAACGGTCACGGGCAAGCTCGGCACCCAGGCGCTCAAGATCGCGTCGCGACTTGACCGCAAGCACGAATTCCCGGAACTGCGAACTGGGCGCGATGCGCGGTGCAAGCCCCCTCATCCCGTCGCGGCAGATATCCAGCGCCGTTCCATTGCCAGTTGCAAACGTCAATCGCGAACGAGTGGCTGAAATTCGTCGGAGCCCCCAGTCACTGAAAAAACGCCGCGGCTGATCGAGCGCTTCAGCGCCAAAGATCACGCGGTCTATGCCAACGTAGTCCAAGGACAACTCCTCTGGTCAAGGTCTTCCGGGTGAACATGCCTGGATTGCAGCGTGCGGGCAATCAGGCGTTCGCATCAAGAAACGACAGGCTCCCCTCGATCGGTAAACCTGCATATTGCTCGGCGAGCGCCCGCTGAGCGCTGGGCGTGGCCTTCAGAAACTCAAGCTCGTATTCCTGCGCCCGCTGATCGAAATCAGTGGCCTCAGGAAAGCGGTGCAGCAGATTGGTGAGATACCAGGAGGTACGAACCGAGTGCCATACGCGCCGGAGCGCGGTGGCGCTGTAGTCATCGAGTTCGGCGCGATGCCCCGTGCGATAAAAGCTTGCCAGCGCGCGCGCCAGATAGGTCACATCCGATACCGCCAGATTCAGCCCCTTTGCGCCGGTGGGCGGAACGATGTGCGCGGCGTCACCCGCCAGGAACAGGCGGCCGAACTGCATCGGTTCGGTCACAAAGCTTCTGAGCGGTGCGATCGATTTTTCAACGGGCGGTGCAGGCCGAATGTCTGCCGCCAACTCAGGCGGAAAGCGGGCAATCAACTCCGGCCAGAAACGCTCGTCGGGCCAGTCATCCACGCTGTCAGAGAGTGGTACCTGCACATAGAACCGTGCAAGCTGGGGATTCCTCATGGATGCCAGAGCGAATCCGCGCGGGTGATTGGCGTAAACGATTTCGGCGAGCGGCGGCGTGGGCGCAAGGACGCCCAGCCACCCAAACGGATAGATCTTTTCGTACTCGCGCAGCACGCCCGCGGGCACCGAACGACGGGACACGCCATGAAACCCATCGCACCCCGCAATAAAGTCGCAGCGGAGCTGCCGCGCCTGTCCGCCCACGCGATAACTGATCAGCGGTTCGGCAGAATCGAGTCCGTCCAGCGTCAGATCTTCAGCCTCGAATTCGATCCGCGCCTCGCGCTGATCAGCGGCCAGGAACAGATCTTCCTGAATGCGCGTTTGTCCGTAAGCGGTAAAGCGCTTTCCGACATGCGTGGCGCAGTCGATAAAGAAGCTGCTACGCCCGGACCAGACGATCTTCATGCCATCGTGCACATGCCCTTCTGCCTGAAGACGATCGGCAAGGCCAAGCCTGGTGAGCACCTCGACCGTGCTCTGCTCCAGGACACCCGCCCGGATACGACTGAGCACATGGTCGCGGCTTTGACGCTCGAGGACCACGGTGTCGATCCCGGCCCGGGCCAGCATTTCGGACAGGAGCATGCCCGCAGGGCCTGCACCGATGACAGCCACCTGAGTTTTCATGGGTCTGGGAAGAATCCTGCTTGGGTTGAGATCACGGGATCGGGCGAACCGGCAACGGACTGAGATCGCTCAGCGCGGCGTCGAGCGCAAGACGGACCGCCGCATGATCGTCGATCTGCTCGATCAGGAGCAGACACAGTCTTGACAGACGCTTCACCTGCTCGCCGCAATCGGGTGTGTCAGTGAGGGCGATCAGATCTTCGAGCAGATCGTCAATCTGCTGCTGGGAGAGATTCATGAGTTCAATGCCTCCTCGAGTGCTGCCTGCTGCACCTCAGGGTCAGACGAGAGGGCGGTTGACAGCACATGTCCGTCGGGCCGGATCAACCAGATGCCAGCGGGGGGAGCAGGGAGCTGGCGTTCGAGCGCCGACCAGCCGGCATCGTCACACCACGCCCGTACGTTCACGCGTTGGAGTGCGACTGACCCGGCTGCATCGGTCTCGAGCTGGGGATGACTGCCACGCTGATCAAAGTTCAATGCGGTGAATCCGGATCCGAGCAGATCATGCAGATAGCGGGGTGCATCGCCGCTTCGGAGCCGCACATTGGGCAGGGCACGGCCGACCGCCGCGTTGACGGGTTCCTCTCCGCCGCCCGCAGCCCTCGCCGCAGCGGGTGCCGCCCCCCTTCCCCGCCCGCCGTAAACCGCCGGCGCCGACAGCCGCCCGGTATTGATCATTCGTGCCGCGAGCGGATGACGGTTGGCGAGCGCCACGATCGCCTCACGCCAGAGCGCCGCCGACGGCTGGTCGGCAGGATGAACAAAGCGCGCCGAGCGCCGGGTCTGGCGGATGTTTTCCATGGCCGCCTGATGGCGCTCTTCGCTGTAGTGGTCGAGCACCGACGGCGCGGCACGGCCCGACAACACCAGCGACAGGCGCCAGCCCAGCGCATCGGCGTCCTGGATGCCACCGTTACCGCCGCGCGCGCCAAACGGCGACACCACATGGGCCGCATCGCCCGCAAACAGCACCCGCCCGTGACGATAGGACGCGAGACTTTCGTGCCGATACTGCCAGACACCCGACCAGGCGATGTCAAACGCCACATCCGGCCCCAGCAGACGTCGCACCCGCTCACGCATGCCCGCCTCGCTCGCCGCCTGTTCGGCGTCTTCGTGCGGGCTCATCTGAAAATCGAGCCGCCAGGTGCCATCGGCCATCCGGTGCCGCCAGACTGCGCGGCCAAAATTGGCGCTGCAGTCGAGCCAGGTCCAGCGCTCCTCGGGGATATCAGCATTTTTTGCCACGATATCGATGATGATCCAGCGATCCTCGGTTCGGTCAAAGACCATGGGCGCGAGTCCGAGGCAATCACGAACGCGGCTCGATGAGCCGTCGCAGCCCACCACCCAATCAGCCAGCATCCGATATCGGCCCTCGGGCGTTGAGACTTCGAGTTCGATCGGTTCGGGATGACTGCGAGGTCGAACTTGCTCAACCCGATTGAGCCAGCGAAGTTCAGCCTGACCCGTAGCCTGGAGCGTATCGACCAGAAACTGTTCAACGTAGTATTGCTGCAGATTGGTGAAGCCGTTAAAGCGCAGATCGGGCTCCTGCTGCAACCGGAACGTGGTGACTTCGGCATCGCGGCACAACACCCGCCCCACATTCCAGGTCACGCCTTTGCTCACGATCTTTTCACCCACCCCGAGGCGGTGAAAGATGTCGAGCGTGCGCTGCGCCCAGACAATGCCGCGCGAGGCAAGCCCTCGCACCCCCACTGTGTCATCGTCGTCCAGCACGATCACACGCTGACCACGTCGCACCAGATCGAGCGCGAGCGTGAGGCCAGTGAGCCCCGCGCCTACAATCACCACCGGATAGCAGAGCGGACCCGTGACCGTATCGAGGTCAACGGGTCGTACAAACGGATAACGGGGTAGTTCGAACGCCGTCAAATCAGCCGCCCTGCCGCCGATCAGGCCCGTACCGCCTCAGGTGCCTGCGCGCGAGGCGCCCTCAGTCCCGTCAGAACCCGGTCTGGGGTGAGCGGCAGGCGTCTGAAGCGAACACCTGTGGCATCGAACACCGCATTCGCAAGCGCTGCGCCGGTAGGTCCCTGCGAGGCCTCACCGGTTCCCAGATAGGGCGCGCCCGGCCGATCAATCAGCACCACCTCCACGGGCGGCACTTCGGAGAAGGTCAGGATCGGATAACTGCTCCAGTCGGAGGACAAAACCCGCGTGTCATCGAATCGAACCTCTTCTTTGAGCGTCCAGCTGAGCGACTGGATCAATCCGCCTTCAATCTGGTTCACCACACCATCGGGGTTAACGATATGGCCACTGTCGGCTGCTGCGACCGCGCGAAGCACGCGAATGTGCCCGCTCGCGCGATCAACCTCGACCTCAAGCGCCACCGCGCAGTAACCCGCAACATTCTTGTATCGGGCAAATGCAATGCCGCGGCCACGCCCCGCGGTCTTGCGCCAGCTGCTCCAGCCAAAGCGTCTGGCAGCGCCGGTTAGCACATCGCGCGCCCGCTCATCCTTCAGATGCCGCAAGCGGTACTCAAGCGGATCAGCATCGGTTGCCACCGCGAGCTCATCAATGAATGACTCGATCGCAAAGACGTTGCCATAGGCCCCGAGTCCTCGCGTGGACGACACCCGAAGCGGCATCTCGGTGATGAAGTGCGTGCGCACCCGATGCCCTGGGAAGTCGTAGAGCGCGATCGCGTTCCGGTCAGCCGCATAGTTGGGGGGGCCAAGATTGCCAGGCACCGGCATGGCGAAGGGCTTTTCGAGGTACCGCGCCGACAGCAGGTTACCGGGCTGACCGTTGGGTCGCGTGCCGTGCGGCGTAGACCAGAGCTGGAAATCCCACTCGAGCACATTTCCCTGCGCATCGAGCGTGGCCCGCGTATCGACGAGCATGGCCGAGCCGTAGGGCTCCCAGAGATGCTCCTGTTCGCGCGTGAAGACCACACGAATCGGTTTGCCGGGCACCGCTACCGCGAGCAATGCAGCATCGGCCGCTGCATCATCGGCCAGATTATGACCGTAGCAGCCCGCCCCCTGTTCATGCTGCAGGCGCACCTTCTCAAGCGGCATTCCCAGCATCTTGGCAATGGCCTCTCGCGTCTCGAAAACCGATTGGCTGTGCGTCTGAACGGTGAGCAGGCCGCCGGCATCGAGCGTTGCGATGGCGGCAGAGGGTCCAATCGACGCATGCATCTGATACGGGCGGTAGTAGGTGGCGGCGAGCGTGCGGGCCGGCTCCGCGCCCCCCGGCGCCCGCGGCTGGTTGCGCGTATCGATCAGGCGAGAAGGCGCGGTTCGTAACCAGTCGGCCATCCGATCATGACCGGGCATGGCCTTGTCGAACTCCCATTTGGCCGCCGACGACAGCGCGCGCGCCGCGTCCAGCGCCTGCCGCTCGCGATTGGCCACGACGGCAAGAAAACTGCCTTGACGAATGACCCGCACGACCCCAGGCATCCGCTCAACCGGTGCGATATCAATCGCGACAAGTCGCGCGCGGTAGGTAGGCGGACGAACCACCTGCCCATGCAGCATTCCGGCTAGCCGCTTTTCGTGGACAAAAACCGAGCGTCCAAGAAACTTGTCTTCCAGGTCGGGGCGGGGTTGCGAGCGACCGATGTAGCGATGCTGCTCGCGCGGCTTGCGCGGCGCCTTGCCAGTTGCCTCACGCTGAAGCGTGTCGGGCTGGACCAGCTCGCCATAACTCAGCTTCGCCCCCCCCGGCGCGCTGACCACCCCGTCAACCACGCTGAGCGCGGCTGCGGGTTGGCCCAGGCGGGCCGCGGCCAGATCCAGAAGGAGCGCACGCGCCTCTGCCGCCGCCTGCTGCACCGCCGGTGCGCTGTAGGGCATGGAAAGGGAACCCGCTGTGACACCTTCGTTTGGCACCAGCGCGGTATCGCCGGACACGACCCGGATACGCGCGAATTCGACGTCGAGTTCATCGGCGCAGACCTGGGTGAGCGCGGTGAGGATGCCCTGCCCCAGCTCGACTTTGCCAAGGAATAGGGTAACCGCGCCATTTGCCTCGATTCGGAGCCAGGCGCTCAGGCGCCGGTGGCGATTCATATTGCCAGGAAGCACCGGCGCGCTCGCCTGAGCGAGCGCATCCCCCATGGGAAGTGCAAAGGAAAGCGTGAGGGAGCCCGCGCCTTTCATGAAGCCGCGCCGTCCGGAAAATTGTTTGGATGCACCCATCTCAAGCTCCCTTTGCGGCACGCAGCACCGCGCGAACAATCCGGTTATGCGCGCCACAGCGGCAAAGATTGCCGTCGAGAGCGGCCCGTACTTCGGCATCGGTCGGCCGAGGGTTTCGGTCCAGCAGCGCCTGGGCCTGCATGATCATGCCGGCACTGCAATAGCCGCACTGCGCGGCCTGTTCATCGATGAAGGCCTGCTGCAGTCGGCTTGGCCGACCGTTTTGGATCAGCCCCTCCAGCGTCGTGACGTTCCGCCCTCCCACCGATGAAAGCGGCGCCGCACAGGACTTCACCGGGTTGCCATCAACGAGCACCGTGCACGAACCACATTGCGCCCGGCCACAGCCGTATTTGGCGCCGTTTACCTCATGATCGTTGGTGAGCGCGCTCAGCAAGGTTTCATCGTCGGGAGCCGTGCTTCGCACCGGCCGGCCATTGAGCCTGAATTCAATCACCTGGGTCTCCTCGGGAATCATGATTGTCTGACCGGCGGCCCGCTTTGGATGCCCGCCCGCCGGCGGCTGATCGCACGTACACCAACCGCCAAGATCCTGCCCAAAGCCAGCCCGAAGGGCAAGGGCGGGAGGCACGTGTTCTGCTCATTGCATGACCGAATCGAAACGATCCCGGGCCCATCGCTGCGATACTGGGAGGCTCTTCGGTGCCCACTCCCCCCTATCCCGCCATGAACTTCACCCCCGCACCCTCCACCGACCTCCACAACTTCACCTTCGACGAACTTCGGGTGGGGCAGCAGGCCAGCGCTTCGCGCACCCTCACCCTCGACGACATCAAGGCTTTCGCGCTGGTGTCGGGCGACGTCAACCCAGCCCACGTCGATCCGGAATATGCCGAGTCCACCGGTTTTCACGGCGTGATTGCTCACGGCATGTGGGCCGGCGCGTTGATCTCCAGCCTCCTGGGGTCCGAATTTCCCGGACCCGGCACCGTTTACCTCGAGCAGACGCTCAAATTTCGAAGGCCTGTGCGGGTCGGTGACACCCTCACCGTCACGCTCGAGGTGCTGCAGAAGATCGACGCTACGCGCGATGTCCGCCTGCAATGCACAGTGATCAACCAGAGCGCCGAAACAGTCGTGTCTGGCGAAGCACGGGTGCGGGCGCCTGCGCACAAGGTCTCGAGGCCGCGCGTGAGCCTTCCCACGCTGATGCTATTTGAACCGGAGGCGCGGCTACATGACTGGATGGCTTCGCTTGCCAGTCATCCGCCGGTTCGCTGCGGCGTTGTTCACCCCTGTGATGAAAGCTCGCTTCGCGGAGCACTGGATTCGCGTGACGCAGGGCTGATCGAGCCGATCATCGTCGCGCCCCGCGCGCGGGTGCAGGCGCTTGCCGAATCATTGGGGCTATCACTGGCCAGCGTCGAAATCATCGATACCCCGCACAGCCACGCATCGGCCGCCCGGGCAGCGTCCATGGCAGGGGCGCGTCAGATCGCCATGCTGATGAAGGGCAGTCTGCATACCGATGAACTGATGGAAGCGGTGCTGGCCGAGCCAGCGCTTCGTACTGCGCGCCGCATGTCACATGTGTTTCGATTCGAGGTTCCGACTTACGACCGCCCTCTTCTGGTCACCGACGCGGCGATCAATATCAGCCCCGATCTGAACACCAAGGCCGACATTGTTCGAAATGCCATCGATCTGGCCCACGCACTCGGCATCGCGATGCCGCGCGTGGCCATCCTGTCTGCCGTGGAGACCGTGACCCCGCGCATCGCCTCCACGCTCGACGCTGCGGCCCTTTGCAAAATGGCCGACCGGGGACAGATTCAGGGCGCCATCCTCGACGGCCCGCTTGCATTCGATAACGCGATTTCGTCAGCGGCTGCTCGAATAAAGGGCATCAAATCGCCGGTTGCCGGTCAGGCCGACATCCTGCTGGCGCCCGACCTGGAAGCCGGCAACATGCTCGCCAAGCAGCTGGAGTATCTGGCGGGCGCTGCGAGCTGTGGCGTGGTGCTGGGCGCGCAGGTTCCGATCGTGCTCACCAGCCGCGCGGACCCCCCGATTTCGCGGGTGGCCTCGGCCGCGCTGGCTGGCGTGATGGAACGGGCGCTGCGGCCAGGCGAGCCTTCGCGCTGACAGGCGTTCCGCCCCTTCAGGGCCTCGCCAAGGTTCAATCCGCCTTGATTTTGGCGGTGCGAATCATGTCGCCCCACTCGCGAAGCTCATCGGCCACCTGCCGCCCGAATGATTCCGGCGTGACGTTCACCGGCTCCATGCCGTCCGCTACGATACGCGCCTGAAAATCGGGACGCGTGGCGATGCTCATCACATCCGAATGAATCTTGTTGACGAGTTCGCGCGGAAGACCCGCCGGACCCATGAAGCCATACCAGGCTTCGATTCGAAATCCCGGCAATGTCTCTGCGACGGCTGGCACATCCGGAAGCGCCCGCGCGCGCTTTGGTCCGGTCGTGGCGATCGCCTTCAACTTGCCGCTCTTGCTGAGCTGAATGGACGCAGTGATGCCACCAAAAATGAGCGGCACGTGACCCGCCATCACATCCTGAATGCCCTGCCCGAATCCCTTGTAGGGAATGTGCACGATATCGAGCCCGGCCCGCTGTTTGATCACTTCCATTGAGAGATGTTGCTGACCTCCGCTACCCGATGACGCATACGTGATTTTCCCCGGCTGACGGCGAGCCGCCTCGATCAGCCCCGGAATGTCGCTCACCGGAAACGACGGGTGCGCAAGCATGATGAACGGGCCAGCCGCCACATTGACGATGGGTGTGAGATCGCGGACTGGGTTGTAGGGCGTGTTGGCGATCAGATTGGGCGCGATGGTGATCGACGCGTCGGCCGCGAAGAGCAGCGTGTAGCCATCGGGGGTGGCCTTGGCAACAGAATCAGTGCCGATCGTGCCGCTTGCACCGGTCTTGTTCTCCACCACCACCGACTGCTTCCAGAGGGTGGAGAGCTCCTGCGACAGAAGACGACCATAAATGTCGGGCGTTCCACCCGGCGGGAAGGTGACAATCACCTTGACCGGCTTGTTTGGATACGACTGGGCTACAACCGATCCCGTAAAAGCACCCACCGCAATCAGTGCGGCGACCGAATGAACCAGAACGCGGCGGAGCGCGGGACATGTCATGTTCAGACTCCTGTGATTCGAGATGGTAAGGAACCCGGCAACACCGCAGCCCCGGCCGCGGGACGGTAAACGCTGCCGAACGCCTCAAAGACGGCTGACCAGCCATCTTCGGGGCGCGCGCAAAGATAAGCAAGTACATGCCGGTCGGGACGGAGCAGCACCGCCTGCGCGCCGGCGCTATCGAGAACCCGCGCAAGCTCGCCAGAAGCGTCGCGCGCCACGGGCTCGCGCCGATCGTCTGGCAGGAAATCCTCATCGGCGCGAAGGAGCGATATCCGCGTCGGCGCCTCAGACGGCCACCACGCGGGCGTGTCGGGCACCGCCCCCGCCCAACCGATCAGCGCATACCCCGGGCCGCACAACGAATCGAGCAGTTGCGTGCGCCCCGCTCGGGTCTGCACCGCAGGCTGGATCATGAGCTGGCCGGGCGGAATCACCGGTTCGGCAACCGACCAGGCAGCCTTGAAGCCTTGCTTGAAGCGGGGCTTGGGCTTGAATTTCAGATGCAGGATGTAGTCGCGAGCGGCGGGCACCAGGCAGACCAGCCGCAGAAGCCCCTGCGCGATCGCTGCACCCGCCACCGACTTTGGCTGCATGAACGATCCGATTCGCAGCGCCATGTTGATCAACGCCCAGGCGTGGGGCTTGCGTTCGGCCTCATAGGTGTCGATCAGTGCGGAGGCGGCGCGCCCGCGCACCACCTCGGCAAGTTTCCAGGCGAGGTTCAGCGCGTCGCGTACACCGCTGTTCATGCCCTGCCCGGCAAAGGGTGGCGTGAGGTGCGCCGCATCACCCGCCAGCAGCACCCGACCCGATCGCCACCGGGTCGCGACCCGAGCATGAAAGGTGTAGACCACTTTTCTAAGCATCGTGATGTCGGCATCCGCAGGCTCTCGGGCACGAATCCAGCTGCGAAGCTGCGCCTCATCAAGCACTGATTCCGCCGCTTCGCCCGGATGCAGCATGAACTCATAACGGACGGTGGCCTGCGGGCCTGGCAGACGGATCGTGGGGCGCACTGGATCGCAGAACGTTCGTGTATGCCGAAACGGATCGCGGCGACCGATGAGATCCGCGATCAGCCAGCGTTCGGCATAACTGCTGCCCTCAAGCGCGATGCCCAGTGCCTCCCGCACCGTGCTTCGGCCGCCGTCGCACCCCACCAGCCAGTCGGTCTCCACCGTTTGCGGTCCGTCGGGCGTGGCGATCGACAGCGACACCCGATCATCGACCTGAGAAAACCGCAGCAGTTCATGGCGAAAGCGTAATTCAACCGGCGCTCCAAGCGTCTCGGCTAACGCGCGCACCAGCAGCTGCTGGCGAAACGCATTTCGCTTCGGATAGCCATATTCAAGCGACTGGGGTTCGATCCGTGCAAAGAGCGTTTGCCGCCAGGAATAGTAGTGAACGCCGTAGCCCTGCACGATATCGGGCAGTAGTTGCTCAAGCACTCCCGCCGCCTGCAGCGTGCGCAGGCTCTCGTCATCAATGGTGACTGCACGGGCTTCGTCCACTGGGCCTTCAGCCCGGTCGATCAGCAGCGCCTTCACCCCCTGCCGCGCGAGCAGGTGGGCAAGCACCAACCCGGTCGGGCCGGTGCCGACGATCACCACGGGGTAATGGGTAGCAAGCGGCACGACAGACATCAGCTACGCATGATCGCCTTGCCCCAGAGATTGAGCGTGCGCTCTTCATGTGGCCACACCCCCGCGGGACGCGCCTCGTCGCACACCTCGATTTCCGAGGAGATTTCGGCCAGATTGCCGTCGGGGTCCCGCACCATGAAAAACACGTCGTTACCCGGACCATGGCGCCCTACGCCCCAGACGATTTCAATCCGCTCGCGCGACATATGATCGGCCCAGTCTTTGAGGTCAGACCAGGTGGGCGATTCGAACGACTGATGATCGAAACAGGTGACCGGCGCGCCAAACAGCGCGAGCGAATGATGAAGCGAATCAGTCCGCAGGAAACACGCGCGCAGCCGGCCTTCATTGTCGAGCACACGGTCAGACAGATGAAACCCCAACTGGTCGCAGTAAAACGCGAGCATGTCGTCAATCCGGGTGGTGCGCAGTGCAAAGTGCTGATTGACAGCAGGCGGGAGCGCCGCCATGGCAGGCGGTGTCCCGGCCACCGCAGACGCTCCTGGTGGCGCAAACACCATGCGGTGACCGTCCGGATCGACACACGACCGCGCCCCCGAAGGAATACCGGCGAGATCAGGCAGCTCAAGCGACAGCGCCGACGCGCCGCGCGCAAGAAACGCCTGCCAGCAAGCCTCCTCTGTGAACCCGTACAACGCGTAGTGAAGCCGATTCGCGTCACCCGCAGACACGTGAAGCGCGCGTCCCGCGCCATGGCAGGCGAGCACCGTACCTCGCTGCTCAACCTTCAAACCATAGGCGCGGGCGTAAAAAGCGGCCACCGTCTCAGGCTGCGGCGACTGAAGATGGAGCCAGCAGAGCTTCGCCTGAATCGGCATCAGCGCTCTCCCCGAAAACCCGGTGATAGAAGCGCCTGGATAACGGCCCTAAAGCACCACGTGGACATTCTTGTGCTGAGTGTAGGACAGCAATTCATCGAAGCCTTCCTCACGACCGATCCCCGACTGCTTATAGCCCCCAAAGGACGCTCCGATGAAATGGCTGCTTACATGATTGACCCAGACATACCCGGACTGCACGCGTGCCGCAGCCCGATGCGCCTGGTCAAGGCGGCTGGTCCAGATGGATGCAGTGAGTCCATATTCCACCCGGTTCACCTGCTCGAAGAGCGAATCTTCGTCATCCCAGCGGATGACCGACAGAATGGGACCGAACACTTCTTCGTTGGCAATCCGCATATCCTGTGAGACACCGGTGAACACGGTCGGCTCGACAAACCAGCCATTGGCAAGTCTGGGATCGCTGGGGATCCCGCCACCGTAGATGAGATCGGCGCCCTCGGCCTTCGCTGTCTCTACATACCCCAAAATCTTTTCCCATTGCGCCTTCGAGACGATCGCCCCCATGGTCGTGGACATCTCGGTAGGAATGCCAGGCTGGTAGTGACGCACCGCTTTCAGCATGCCCTGGATCACGTGATCATGGATGGAGCGATGGACGAAGAGTCGGGACGTTGAGCCGCAGCTCTGACCGCACCAGGTGAAATTCATACCGTTAATCGCGCCCGGCACGGCTCGGTCGAGATCAGCATCGGGATAGATGATGCAGGCGTTCTTACCCCCCAGCTCGAGCGTGACATGCTTCAGCCGGTCGGCGGCTGCACGCGCGATGGCTCGACCGGTGGGGACGCTGCCGATCAGGGCCAATCGGGGAACCATCGGGTGCGTGACCAGCGCCTGACTGCCCGGAGTACCGGCGCTGATCACATTCAGGACGCCCGGCGGCAGAATACCGTCCAGCAGTTCCATCATGCGGTAGGCCGAGAGTGGGGCCTGATAGGGCGGCTTCATGATGACCA
>JALREG010000435.1 GCA_023253905.1 Burkholderiaceae bacterium | reverse complement strand
AACGTGACGCTGCTGCCCGCGGGCGGGCGCGTGCGCAATCCGGGCGAACTGCTGGCCAGTGCCGATCTGCCGGGGATGACCGTTACGGTCGATATCCGGACTGGACGACGTTCCGCGCTGTCCTACATGCTGAAGCCGATTCGCCGGACGCTGGACGAGGCGTTTTCCGAACCCTGAACTTTTGATGAACCTAACCATCCCATCACAGGTCCCGAGCTATGACCACCGCATCTGCCCCAACTGCTGCTGCCCTGCACAACCCGCGCGCCGCATCCGGTGTCGAGTCCACCAGTCAGTCCCTGGAGCGGTCGGTTGCGGGGCCAGGCCGCGCGACCGACTCGTCATCTGAGCGCAAGGTAACTGCGGGGGGTGGCCGGACAGAGCGCGCTGTCCAGAGTGGTGATGTGCTTGCGCCTGCCTGGGCGAGCGGTGCGCAGCTGATCGACACCTCGTTTGATTCATCCGGTGTCGTTGTCTCATCGCAGGCCGAGTCTGCCGATTCAGAACCCACGCATGCGGCCTTCGACGAGTCGGGAATATCCGATCAGCTAGCCATCATCGAGCAGGCGCTCGATGCCGATCCTATGCTCGGTGATGCATCCGATGTGATCGAGTTCAACGCCGGACATGGCGTGCTTGATCCAGCGCTTCAGCGGTCACTGCGAGTCGAATTCGCCCAGGCACCCGCGACGACGGTGACCGACGCCACGGCCTCGGGCGGCATTCTCAGCATGCCACCCTATCAGCTCGTGGTCGGTGGTCTTGCGCTCGGTCTTGCGGTAGGGGGCGGGGCCGGTGGCGGTGGGGGCTCCGGCAGCTCTGAGTTCTTTGCATGGGGCGCTGGGAGTTTGAACATCACCACCCCTGGCGGTACGGTCGTCACGGTCGATGCCTCGGGTGGGGCAAGCGGTCGAAGCCTCCTCCTCAACGGTGGGAGCGCGGTCAACGTCAACGGTTTCAGCGGCTCGAACCTGATCAACGCATCGAACCTCAGCGGCAATCTCTCGGTCAACATCGTTGATGACGGTAACCCCGGGCGCTTGGTGCTCACGACCGGAAGCGGTGCCACAACCGTCACCAGCTATGACTCGCGCGACGAACTCGTGATCGATGCCGCCTTGCTCGCTAGCAGCAGCGTTCTCACGCTGAGCGGGCAGGCAGGCGAGGCCAAGATCAGCGGACTCGCCGGCGGTCTCAATGCCTCGGCACTCAGCGCAGGATCGCTGTCGGTATCAACCGCAGCGCTTGCCGCTGGGCAGCAGCGCTCGATTGCGCTGTCGACGGGCGCCGGGGCTACGAGTGTCAGCGGCGTTCAAGGCGACACCATCATCATTGATGCTGAGGCATTAGCTGATGAGGTGACCCTGAAAACCAGCGGAGGCGCCAATTTCCAGATCAGCAATCTGATGGGCAATCTGGACAACACGGCGACCGGGAGCGTCACCGCCGCACTCGACCATGATCCCAATCCAGGTGTTGAGCTGCGCACCACGGTAAAAAGCACAACCGCGGTCACAGTAAACAACGGCGCCCTGGACCTCAACGACACCATCATTCTCGAAGGGGCAGGGGCGTTTACCGTGAAGGGGTTGGTGGCCACGCTCGATGCAAGCCGGGTCACGGGGAGCACCAATGTCACGGCAGCGGTCGTGTCGGCTCCGAATGAGATCAAGGTCATTCCAGGCGCGACGGGCGCTTCAGTGACTGGGTCGGCAGCGGGCAGCAAGATAGCGATTGATGCTTCCAACATTCCCGACAACACGGTTCTGCAGGTCAGCGGACCGGGCAGTTTCATTGTGACCGGGCTGAAGGGCGATGTCGTGGCTGATCAGGCTCAGGGCAATGTTTCAGTCTCGACCGCGGATGCTGGAGATCAGTCTGTCAGCGTTAAGCTCGGAGCGGCCGGCGGCCAGGTCAGGGCGTTCAGCACGACCGACTCGATTAATGTCGATGCGCTGGCGATGAAGGGCACCTCAACGCTAGGCATTGGCGGCGCGAGCTTTGCCGGCAATTCGATCGGGACGGTCACGGTAACGGGCCTGCGAGGCACGCTCGAAAACCGAGGCACGGGTAAGACCGAGGTCACGCTTGCTGCTGCGGCGGATGGATCCCCCACCACTGCCTCGATCGTGAGCGACAACATCATCGTCGTGAATAACGGTAGCTTTGCCGCGACCGACACTATCAAATTGACTGGGTCGGGCGAGTTCGGTTTAAAGGGCGTTGCTTCGAATGTCGATGGCGCGGGGGTGAGCGGCGTTCTGAGCAAGATCAGTGCAACGCTGAACACGAATAGCGCCGTCACGATCAAACTGTCGCCCTCGGGTTCCGACACGGTGGTGCTGAATGGTCGCGACTCGTCTGCCACGCTGCTGAACGTCGAGACCATCGATGTCAGCATCGGCGGCGATATTTCCAAGGCTGCAATCAGCTCGGGTGCGGGTCCCGCCACGCTGGGACGCATCTCCGGGACCCAGCTTGATTTTGCCGATCAGACCGCGAAGCTCGTTGTCAGTCAGGCGCAGCACGCAGACATTCAGCAGGGCGGGCTGCTCAAAGTCTTACAGGCGGACTCCGGTACGCAGACCCTGTCGCTGAGCAGCGGTGGAAGCATCGCTCAGACTATCCCTCACATCGATGTGTACGAGCTATCGAGCGCGGGTGGCCCCCTGCAGGTCACGATCAAATCGCAGACTCTATCGGTGAGCAACGATATTCAGCAGCAACTGGCCCTCGCGCCTAATCAGACCTCACCCGCCTTGACAATCAAGGGCTCGCCGGGTGCGGACGTCATACGAAGTGCGGCGGTGGATGTGGTGCGCGGCGGGTTGGTGGTGGACCTGGCGGGGGATACGGCGGGGGACTATGTTTTTGTCAACAATTCGAGAATCGGGAACGAAGGCTTCTCCGGTACTTTCGCAACCAATGGATTTGGTGGGCGAGTGGCGACCTACTCGCTTAATCCAGATGTATATGCTAATTCGCAGACGCTTGATGACACTGCTTCGGTTTGGCGTACTCTAAACGCGAATAGCTTGACTCAAGACGGTACATATTCGGCTGGAATCAGGGCTGTAACGTACAACGGCTTCCAAGCGGCTACGGATGTAGTGGTGTATTTGGAGGGTGCCGACTCCGCGGCAGTTCGCGGAGGTTTTTTTGAGTTAAGTACAGTTCCGGCGGCGGGAAGTTTTGTTCCCCCGACTAATTCCGTGATCGAGATTCAGTCCGGCTTTCTAGGCTCCGCAGGCGTTACCCCAGCGGCTTTTGGGTCAGACCCCAAGAATCTAGAAAACGTTGCCAGGCTCCTAGATAAGATTCCTGACTTCGACGACAACGGTGGTTCGCGTTTTTATGTGGTGCTCTATGACTACGCGAAGGGGGCTAATGCTGACGCATGGCTTTACGCAGCAACCGCGACCCAGGGAGATGGTTTTGATTTCGCTGATGGAAAGGCCGCTAACGTCCCACGAGACACCGACACCCTCGAGCTCATCGCCATCTTCAAAGGCGTCGGAGTAAACGCCTTTACCACTGACAACTTCTTGTGATGTTCACCGTGATGCGCGGGCGTCGGGCCCGCATCGCGGTCAGTTGATTCTGCGGGCGGAGATGATGAAAGGTGGCGCGTTGACAGGGACGCTGTTCTCGCCGCCAGGCACGACTGTCCCGGCTCCGCTGAGGGATCCCGACACAGGGGTCGCGCTCAGCGCGATGACAGCTGGGGGAAGGTCGTTGAGGAGTCCCCCCGTGGGCGGAATCACCCGTCCGAAGACGGCGTAGCCAGGCCTCACCGGGTCCGAGGTTTCGTTAGTGTCCAGCGACGCGGAATTGTCGACCATGTTGATGAAAAACTGGCTGGTAGCAGAGTCCGGCTGGTCAGTGCGGGCCATTGCGATCGTGCCCTTGGTGTTCGATAGCCCCGAAGACTTGGGCTTTTCGAGCGCGATTGGCGGACGCTGACCGGCCTGTGCGGAATACTGCGGTGTATTCGCTGCGTTGTAGGTGAAACCACCACCCTGTACAACAAATGTTGAAACGATGCGGTGAAAAACCGTGTTGTTGAAGAAGCCGGCGTTCACGTATTCGAGAAAATTCTCGGTGGTGATCTTCGTTTTCTCAGGCTCGAGTTCGACAACGAACGAGCCTACGCTGGTCTCGATCAGTACCAGCGGCTTGAGCCCGGCACTCGGGACTGCAGACGACAAAACGTTACCGTTGGCGTCCTTCGTGAACAGGTAGTAAGGCACAACCTTCTCGCCGTCGCGAATAGTGACCCTCGCGGTTCGGCCGCCCGCCGCATCGGTCTTGAAGCACGGGTCGTCAGACTTAGGCGTTTCGGTGCTGGTCTGAATGCAATAGGCCACAGTTCCGCCTCTTGCGGTGTCGCCAGCGGTGATCCGCAGGATCCGGGTGGTGACGCCTGCCTCCTGCACCGCTTCAAACGAAAGGCTGAGCGACTCGCCCAGGACCTCGATATTGAACGTCTTGGTGTCGCTCGCGCCGTCGCTGTCGGTGACCGAGATGGTGATCTGGTGCTTGCCCGGCGCTTTGGGGGTACCGGAAATGACACCTGTGACAGGTCCGACCGACAAGCCGACGAATTCCAGAAGCGACCGCGCTGGGATGTTGAGCTGGGCGAGCCCCTTCTGTGTATCGAGGGGAAATTCTGGCGTCGCGAATTTAAGCAGCGTGCTGTCGATATCGACAGCGCGAAGTTTGAGCGCGGGTATGGCCCGCCCAGCCACGACGGTCAGGTCCGGGATCGTTGAAAGCTGCGGCTGTTGGTTGCCTGAGCCGCCACAGGCTGAGATCCCGATCAATGATGCAAGAGAAGCTGCCAAGAGCGTTGGGCGAAGAAGGCGCATCGAATACGTCCATCCAGTTAGCAGAAGTTGGGCAAGAAACTGATTAGCGGGTCAGCGAGTCTGGGTCATTGACTGAATTGTGCCGGCGGCCAGATCGTTTGGGGCATTGGGGAGCCAGGCTTCCTGGGGGTTGATCTGAATCCGTCGAGTGAGCTTAGAGAGATCGATCAACGATTGGCGCGTCGCAGCATCCGCACCATTGAAACTACCAATAGCGACGAACTTCGCCGCGTCGCGGTCGGTCAGTTTGCCTGCGCTGTTGTCGAGCAGGTTCAAAGAAAAGCTGCTCAACTGGGCTCCTGTGCAGGGCGCCTGGCTGATGGCAACCGTGTACTGCAGGTTGCGCATGCCCCCTTCAATCGTCAGGGGGTTAAGCGGCGGAGGTGCGAACACCGTGGCGCCTTTCTTGTCGAGAGAGGGGGTGGCATTGGGGTATCGCGCATAGCAGCCGCCATCCATAACCGTGTTCTCGAAAAGCCCGTGAAAAAACGTGCCGTTATAAAAACCGCTAGTCACGTAATACAGAAAATTGTTTGCCCAACCGCGCTGGACCCCTCCCCGGGGCCCTGGCTCAATTGTGAGTTCGATCTGCCGGGCGGTGGTTCCGCTCCCAATAACCATCTGCACGCGCGGCTTGACCACCTCGTCTGTATGCGTCTTCAGGGTAACGCCCTGGCGTACCAGCGAGATCTGAAGCTGACCAACGTCATCCGGCGTGCACACGACCCGCACCTCGGTCGAACTGATTCGGGTGACCTGCGGGCCTGTGCAGGCTACGCCGCCTGTTTGCAAGGTGACGGACTCGTCGAGGTTGGACCCGCTCGCAACGAAGGTGGAGGGGAGCCCGAATTTCAATGATTCGGTTCGAATTGCGGCAATGACGGGCTCTGCATTGCCGCTACCTGCGCCCGAAGACGCCGAGCCGCCGCCCCCGCCGCACCCGATCAGTGCGGTAGCAAGCAGAGCCACGCCAGTCGCGGCAACGGTTAGACGCGAGGGCGTGCGGGATGGTTTGGGCGGGTTGGGAAACACCCATTCATTCTAGGCGAACCTGTCAAGGTTTCGCTCGGCCGATTGGCCGAGACGGAAACGCAGTCTAAGCCCTTGCCGCCACGACAAATAGCCCGACCATGCAGCCGAGCGCGGCAATCCAGACCAGGCTTCGGAGGGTGGGGCGGTCGGTGATGTAGGCCCAGCCATAAGTGATCCGAAGCAGGACAAACGCCACCGCAAGCACGTTGATCGCCGCCTGCGAGCCTTGAGCCAGATGGGCGATGATCACCGCCGCCGCGAAGGCTGGGAAGGCCTCAAAACTGTTCTGCTGAGCCCAGTCGGCACGCTTTTGTCGGCCGTCGAGGCTGGCAAGGAATTCTCGCGGCGCCCGGTTGTCGTAGCGCCGATCGCCGAATTTGGCGATACCCGCGAATGCATAGGGCATCAGTGCTGCTGCCAGCACGCACCAATAAGCGGTTGTCATGGCCGAACCTCGTTCGAAGGGGGGCTGAGAGCCTGTTCACGCTCGCGCGCGAGTCGTTTTGCTTTTTCCTGCTTCAGATCGTAGAACTGCCATGCGGCAAATACGAACACCAGCAGAAACACGCCCAATTCGATCCAGATACCCATGCGGTTACTCCGATTTCGGAGGCAGATGTGCGGTCAACCGACGGATGGTAGAGGAACCGCCCGCCCCGACGTTAAGATTCCCTTTGACTCACCACCCCTCTACCTCATGGCTGACTCCGATCTTCTCACCAGTCTGACCGACGATCTACCCGATGCGCGCTACTGGCACCGTCTGGACGACGGTCGGATCCAGTGTGACCTATGCCCAAGGGAATGCCGGTTAAATGACGGCCAGCGCGGACTGTGCTTTGTCCGAGCACGAACTGGTGACCGGATGGTTCTTACCACGTGGGGTCGCTCGTCGGGGTTCTGTGTCGATCCGGTAGAGAAGAAACCGCTGAACCATTTTTTGCCGGGAACGCCCATCCTGTCGTTCGGCACAGCCGGCTGCAATCTCAGTTGCCGCTTCTGCCAGAACTGGGATATTTCAAAGAGCCGGGAGTTTGACCGGCTCGCCGACCAGGCTTCTCCCGAGGCGATCGCGCAGGCCGCCAAACGGAGCGGCTGCCGCTCGGTGGCCTACACCTATAACGATCCCGTCATTTTTCTCGAATACGCGCTGGCTGTGGCGGAGGCTTGTCGAGCCGAGGGCATCCGCTCGGTGGCGGTGACAGCGGGCTATGTCTCGCCCCCCGCAGCGCGGGAGTTTTTCAGCGGGATGGACGCGGCCAATGTTGATCTCAAGGCCTTCACCGAGACCTTTTATCAGCGCCACTGCGCGGGGAAACTTGCGCCAGTGCTCGATACGCTCGCTTACCTGGTGCATGAGACGTCGTGCTGGGTCGAAATCACCACGCTCCTTATTCCCGGCGAAAACGATGGCGACGATGAGTTGCGCAACCTCTCCCGCTGGGTGATGCGGGAGCTGGGGCCCAACGTACCGCTCCATTTCACGGCGTTTCATCCCGACTGGAAGATGACCGACAAGCCGCGCACGCCTCATACGACGCTGATCCGGGCGCGGCGGATCGCGATGGACGAAGGCCTTCATCATGTTTATGTCGGTAACGTGCAGGACAAGGCGAGACAATCCACTTATTGCCATCGTTGCGGAGAGCGCGTGATCGGGCGGGACTCCTATGTGTTGTCCGAATGGCGTCTTGATGACGGAGGGCGCTGCTTGCGTTGCGGCACCGCATGTCCGGGGGTGTTCGATGGTCCGCGCGGTAACTGGGGGGCGCGCCGCCAGCCCGTCAGGATCGGAGTGCGGGCCGCGTAGGCTGGGGGCCGGCCGGGGCTCCCGCGCGCGGGCCGCTTGCCGCCTGCCTGCACCCGAGCCATGCGGAGCGGCCGCCCGGTCAAGCGCCCGCTCGCGTCCTTCAGTGAAACGTTTCCGTGCGATAACGCCAGAGCCGCGCGCCCTGGGGCCAACCATCGGGTGACAGGCCGGCCTTCGCCTTCAGGTGCCTCATGAACTGACGGGGATCGGGTAATTCATGCCACACGTGGGGCAGGAACAGCCCGCGACGCGTCTGGCCCTGCGGGTCGCGAGCCTCCAGGATGACGCCGTCTACCTCGGGATTGAGGGCATCGATTGCCTGCGCCTCCGAACCCGACTCCATGGGACGCGGATGCGACAGGATCGAAACCGACACGTCGAGACGCGACACTTCGTCCTGGGTGAGCTTGGGAAAGCGCGGATCCTGAAACGCCGCCTTATAGGCATTGGTGGCCACGTCCGTGACCAGCGGTTCATGCGGCACCACCGAGCCGATGCAGCCGCGAAGCCGTCCGTCGAGGGTGAGCGTCACGAAGGTGGCGCGCATGGCCTGCAGGGTGCGGCTGAATGTGTGCGCACTGACCTTGGCCGCGCGCCCGTGCTTGAGCCCCAGGGATATCGCCTGCCGGGCAACGTTGGCCAGTTGCTGCCGCTCGCGGTCCGCAAGTCTTGCCTGGGCGGCATATTCGAAACTCCAGCCACCGTAGCCCACGACCCGGTCGCGGTTCGCGTGCCCTGCGGTGTCGCCGGAGTTGCGCAGGTCGAGGGTGGTTGCGCGCAGATCGAGTTCAGCCGCTCGCGCGAGTAACCCGCGAAGCCCGTGTCGGCCGCACGCCTGCTCCTCGCCCAGTTGGTCGGGGCGAAGGGTTTCGATGGCGCGCCGGGCGGCCTCGTCTAGCGTCTGGGTGCGGGAGTAGTCGTGGTAGTGAGAAAGGTCTGAGCTGATCAGAACCAGCGTCTCGTCACCGCCCCAGAGGCGCGACAGAAGCGCTGCAACCTCGTCTGCCGAGGCGCCGCCCACCAGGATTGGGACGATGGTGAACGCTCCCAATATCTGCTGCAGGAAAGGGAGCTGCGTCTCCAGGCAATGCTCCTGTGCGTGAGGCGCATCGTCAACGATCACGCCTGGGTGCTCGCGCACGATCGCCATGAATTCCGGATCGAGAAGCACCTCGCCCAGCGGCGTGGCAAACGCCCGCACCGACGGCACACAGAATCGGCGTACCGGCATTCTGTGAGGGGGGCCAAGCATGACCACGCGCCGGATCTGTCCCGCCCGAGCGAGCAGAGGTTTGAGCGTGGTGGCGGCGATCGGGCCCGAATAGATGTAGCCTGCATGGGGCGATACAAGGGCCTTCGGCGCAACCTGATGGAGCGGCGCCCGCTCGATGAAGTCGCCGATCATCGCGCGAAGCGCCGACGGCTCGGCCGGATAGAAGGCGCCCGCCAGCGCCGCCGGGCGAACGGTGGATGCGGTGAGGCTCATGCGTCGATTCCCGCGCGTTTGACGAGTTCGGCGTCGCGAATTGAGAGGTCCTCGCCATTGAGGTCCATGGGGCGCTGGTTGGCAAGCCAGGCAATCAGACGGGCTGCGCGCTCAGGTTTCCCGAGCTGCTCGCGGGGCACGCGGCTTACCTCGTTGACCTGAGCTGCCCGGATCGCGCTTTGCATGTCGGTATCGACCATGCCTGGCTGCAGCCCGAAGGCCGCCACGCCTTCGGGGCCCCACTCGAGCGCGAGGCAACGGGTGAGCATGACCAGACCTGCCTTGCTCGAGCAGTAAGCCGACCAGCCGGTGCGCGGGGCATGGGCTGCGCCGGTTGAGACGTTGATCACTGTGCCCGCCGGGCTTGCACGAAGTGCGGCCAGAGCTGCGTCGACCATGAGGTACGGGCCGGTGAGGTTGATACGAATGGCGCGGTCCCACTCGCTCACGTCCACGGCCCCGACGGGGCCCATGGGGTCGACCACGCCTGCATTGTTGATCAGGATGTCGAGTCGTCCGTAGCGACCGAGCGTGGCGGCCACTGCGGCGCGCGCCTCGTCGGCGTTTTCCACATGACAGGCGACCACGAGCGGGTCGATGCCGTGGGCCTGCACGGCCAAGGCGGTGGCGCGGGCGCTGTCGGGGCGCCGCACGGCCAGCACGGGGACGATTCCCTGGCGGGCGAGTTCAACGGCGACAGCGGCTCCAATGCCGCGCGAGGCACCGGTCACAAGCGCGACGCGCGCGGTGGATGGCGTTGAGGACATGAAAGGCAATCTCCGGAAAGCAGGCGGGGCCGAGCAACATCGCAAGCTTAGTCGAAGCCCGCGAAAGCGGCATCTGTGCCGGCGCGGGAAACGTTTCAGGCGGCAACATCCACGCTGCGGATCGCTGTAGCATCCGGCCTCTACCGGTGAGTCCGGTCCCGTCTAGTTGCTTTTTCTTCGGAGTCCACCCCATGAGCATTTCCGAATCCGCCCGGCAGGCGCTCTCCGCAGTCACCACCGCCACTCTCACGACTGTGCTGCTCAAGAAGGGCTTGCGCAATGTCTGGATGCGAGGCGCGCGGCCGCTCAAGCCTGGTCAGCCCAAGCTGGTGGGGCGGGCCTTTACGCTTCGGTTCGTGCCAGCCCGCGAAGACCTGGCCACGCCCGAATCCTGGGGCGCGCCCATCTCGACCCGGGCCGCAATTGAAGACATGCCGGCTGGCTGCATTGCAGTGGTCGATGCCATGGGCGTGACCGACGCCGGCATTTTTGGCGACATCCTGTGTGCGCGCATGGCTAAACGAGGCGTCAGTGCCTTGATCACCGATGGGGTGGTGCGTGATGTGGCTGGGGTGCTGGG
>JALREG010000433.1 GCA_023253905.1 Burkholderiaceae bacterium | reverse complement strand
GCCCGGATCCGGATGGTGACGACGATCCGTCTCCTGGAGGTGGCGCGCCGCCCCCCGCCTTGCGGAACAGACCGTTGATCCGGCGCTTGAAGTCGCGCCAGAGTTCGTCGAGATCGGGGGGGCCGTCACCGCGCTGCGGCGGAGGCTTCTGATCGCCGCCACTGCCGCGGCCCCAGCCGGAATCGTTGAGCGAAAAAATTCGAAAGAGCTTAGGCATGATCAATGGGAGGGGTTTTCCGTGGCCGCCTGGCGGCCGGCGGCCCGGTCGAGCCAGGACTGATGGTGCGTCATGATGAGTTGCCGAAGATCGGACAATCCGGCGCCCGTCAGCGCGCTTACCGCAACCTCAGGGATGCTACCACAGGGGTACGGCGACGCGCCGGGGGCACGCCCGCTTGCGTCAATCTTGTTGTAGACAAGCAGTTGCGGCACGGTGTCCGCACCGATTTCGCGCAACACCCGATCAACCGCTTCAATCTGCTCATCTCGGTCGGGTGCAGAGGAGTCCACCACATGCAGGAGCAGATCTGCATCGGCGGTTTCCTCCAGGGTGGCCGTGAAGGCCTCCACCAGTTGGTGCGGCAGATTGCGGACAAATCCCACGGTGTCGGAGATGACAAGATGGACGCCGGGGGACCACTGCAATCGACGGGTCAGGGTGTCGAGTGTCGCAAAGAGCTGGTCGGCGGCGAGCGTCTGGGCACCCGTCAGCGCATTGAACAGCGTGGACTTGCCGGCATTGGTATAGCCCACGAGCGAAATCGAAAACGCCGGCCGACGATCGCGCGCGCGCTTTCGAGTGCGACGCTGGCGCCGTAGCTGCTCGAGTTGTTCGCGCAGCCGTCTCACCCGCACGCCGAGCATGCGCCGGTCGAGTTCGAGCTGGGTTTCACCCGGCCCGCCGCGAACACCGATGCCGCCGCGCTGTCTTTCCAGGTGCGTCCAACCCCGAACCAGGCGGGCCGACAGATGTTCGAGCCGCGCAAGTTCCACCTGGAGTTTGCCTTCGTGACTGCGCGCCCGGCGCGCGAAGATATCGAGGATCAGCTCGGTGCGATCGAGTACTGGGCAGTCCCACAGCCGGCTGAGGTTTCGCTGCTGAACCGGCGAGAGCTCCTGGTTGAAGATCGCGACCGTTGCGCCCACCTCTTTCACGCGCGCGCCAATCTCTTCGGCCTTGCCTGCGCCCACAAAAAGTCCAGCGTCTGCACGGTCGCGCCTGGCCTGTATTCGATCGACCACGTCAAACCCTGCGGACACCGCGAGCGCGTTGAGCTCCTCGAAGGCGCCGGTATCCGGCCGCTCGCGTCCCAGAGCAACCGATACCAGCAGGCAGCGCACCGCCTCAGGCGAGGTCGAACTCAGTTTTCGGCGCTCTCGTGAGAGTAGTTGACCGCACGCCCTGGCACCACGGTGGAGATCGCGTGCTTGTAGACCATCTGGGTGACGGTGTTCCGCAGAAGCACGACGTATTGATCGAACGACTCGATCTGCCCCTGCAACTTGATGCCGTTTACCAGATAAATGGATACCGGTACGTGCTCCTTTCGGAGCAGATTGAGGAACGGGTCTTGTAGCTGTTGCCCTTTGTTGCTCATGATGGCTTGGCCTGTAGTTGTAGTAAGGAAGAGGGAGTACCTGCCGAAATGTAGCCGAAAAAGCCTGGTCGTGCCCCGCTGCCCACTACGCCGACCCAGCAGCGCAATTTCAGGCGCCTGGCATCCGGGGTAAAGCCTGAGAAAAGCGGCTGATCAGCCCCGCTGCGCGTAAGGATTCGCACCGGTCCTGAACTCGATCCGAAGCGGGGTTCCCTGAAGACCGAATGCGGAACGAACGGTGGATTCGAGGTAGCGCCGGTAGGTGTCAGGGATGCGGTCTAGCGACGTACCGTGTATGACCACAATAGGGGGGTTTTGCCCGCCCTGGTGTGCGTAACGAAGCTTGGGGCGGATCGGGCCGCGACGCGGCGGCGCCTGCTGTTCGACCGCATCGCGGAGCACCCGCGTGAGACGCGGCGTGGACAGGCGCGCGTAGGCCGCAGCGTGCGCGGCATCGACCGAGCGCATGACGGCTCCGACCCCGGCGCCCTTGAGTGCCGAAATGAAATGAAGTTTCGCAAAACTCAGGAAATGCATGCGCCGGTCGAGTTCGATCTTGAGCCGGTCGCGCTGCGCGGGCGAGGCAGCATCCCACTTGTTGACGGCGATCACGAGAGCCCTGCCCGCCTCGAGCACATGCCCCGCAATCACCGAATCTTGATCCGATACTGGATCCGTGGCATCCAGCAGCAGAATGCAGACGTTGGCGTCTTCAATCGCCTGAAGCGTCTTCACCGCCGAGAACTTCTCGACCATGTCGTCCACCCGTCCCCGGCGCCGCAGCCCTGCCGTATCAACCAGGGTGTAGGGCCGCCCGCCTCGCTCGAAATCAATGGCCACCGCGTCGCGCGTCGTACCGGGCTGATCAAAGGCGATCAGCCGCTCCTCGCCCAGCAGGGTATTGATCAGGGTTGACTTGCCGACATTAGGCCGCCCGACCACCGCGACACGAACGGTATGAACCATTGGGGGCTCGGTAGCCTCTTCGTCAGCCTCGGGATCGGCTTCAAAATCAGCGTCGATATCGGTATTGCTCTCACCCACCTCGCCGGCGCCCGTGGAGTCGGTTTGCGGTGTAGAACGGGCAGCGACCGCAGCGTCAAATGCAGCGAGCGCTTCATCGACCAGATCCGAAATGCCGTCGCCATGCGAGGCCGATACCGCCAGGGGAGTGCCTAGTCCCAACTCGTGGAATTCGGCAGCGACGATTTCGCGACGCATGCCCTCGGTCTTGTTGACCGCTATCAGCACGTTGTGGGCGGTACGACGTAACTCGACGCCAATCTGCAGGTCGTGCGGCGTCAAACCCTCGCGCCCGTCGACCAGAAAAATCACACCGTCCGCTTCAAGGACCGCCTGGCGTGTCTGGCGCGCCATCTCGACTGCGATCCCTTCGCGGGCAACGGGCTCAAAGCCGCCACTGTCGATCACGATGAATTCGCGCTCACCAACCCGGCCGCGACCGTATTGCCGATCACGTGTAAGCCCCGGAACATCAGCGACCAGAGCGGCGCGCGAACGCGTGAACCGATTGAACAGGGTGGACTTGCCTACGTTGGGCCGGCCGACCAGAGCAATAACCGGAAGCCGCGCCACGGCTACTCGAAGGCGATCGCGTGAAGAGCGCCGCCCATGGTCTGCACCAGTGCGATGGACTCGAAGCGGATCGCGGCGCCCGATAGCGGCCGACCAAGGTCGATTCGGGCGAGTAGTGCTCCGTCGTCGCGGCGAAGCAGGTGAACCACGCCCTGGCTGTCACCCACCAGCACATGAGCGGGCGCGAGCAATGGGGCTGATAGCCCGCGACCAGCGAGCTTTTCCTGTCGCCAGAAACTGGAACCGCTTCGCGAAAAAAGGTGCACATGACCCTTGTCGTCACACACCGCGAGCGCTCGTTCGTCGACCGCAACACCAGCGGCGCTCACCATGTCACGCGACCACAGCGTCCTCCCCGTTCCGATATCGAGGCAGGCAACCCGCCCCTGGAAGGCCGCCGCGCAGAGATCGTTACCCGCCAGAACCGGCATGCCCGCCACGTCAGCGATCCGTTCGATTTCGTTGGATCCGCGAGGAACAGAGACCGCCGCCTCCCAGCGCTGCGCGCCCGAATCGGTAGCCACCGCCAGCATTCGTCCGCCCGGTAAACCGACATAGACCTGCGCGGCGTCCATCGCGAGCCCGCCGGTCTGGCGAAGCACCAGCGACGGTGCCTGTCGCTGAAAGCTCCAGCGGCGTCCGCCGTTGCCAGCATCAAACGCTGTGACCCGATTGTCGCTGCCACGTACGACAACGATACCGTGGCCGACTGCCGGAATCGTGACGACTTCCGCACCCACCGCGGCCGCCCAGCGCTGTTTGCCATCGGGACCCAACGCGATCAATGCGCCATCACGCGCGGCAACCACACCGATTTGCCCATCGGTTCCGATACCACCGACCAACGCCCGCCCGACATCCACCCGCCAGTCGGCGCCGCCCGTTTTTGGGTCGAGCCTTGCCACCGAACCCGAGGGCGTGGCCACCCACGCCTTACCGCCGGCGAGCGCCGGTTGAAAGCCAGGGGCGCCCGCAAACGACGCATCCCAGACCTGACGAATCGATCCGCCGCCCTCAACCGGCGGCAGATCGGGGATTTTTGCCCGGCCCGACGTGAAGATCGCAAGGCCTCCACAACCCGAAAGCGGCGCGGCCGCGAACATCGCGGCGGTCAGCAGCGAACGCCGGCCGATCACCGCGGGAAACTGGGCGACAACATGAGCCGGGTGGCGTGGTTGCATGGGCATTCCCTTAACCCTCCGCGGGGCCAAGCGCATCAAGCTTCAACTGCACCAGACCGCGCATCGGACTTGAAGGACCCAGCCGATCAAGCGCCTGGCGATAGGCCGCACGCGCCTCTGCGGGTTTGTCCTGAGCGACAAGCAGATCACCGCGACGATCGTCATAGAGCGCCTGATAGCGATCAGGCGCTTTGGCAGAAAGCAGAGACAGAGCCTGGTCATAAGCCTTGTCGTCGATCATGAGGCCCGCCAGCCGCACCCGTGCGACATGACGGAATTCTTCGTCTTTGGCGTGATCAATCGCCCATTGAAGCGGTACTCGGGCCGATTTGGTGTCGCCGGCCTCGACATAGGCGCGAGCTGCGAGCAGCGCAGCCATCTGGCCGTAAGCAGTGGACGAGTAACGTTCAAAGAGCGTTCCCGCCGTTTCGCGGACCTTGGCCACGTCCTTGGCTGCTACCGCTTTCCTCAGTCCGTCCCAGGCGAGCGACGCCTCGGCGGCCTGCTGCTGCTGATACCAACCCCAGCCACGCCAGCCCGCCACAGCAAGCAGCACGACAGTGAGCGCGGTCATCAGCGCATTGCCGTACTTCTTCCAGAAGGCCTTGAGGCTTTCAAGCTGTTCCTGTTCTTCGAGGTTGTACGCCATCAGTGAAACTTCCTGCGCTCAGTGAATCTGTCGATCATCAGGATCGTCCTGACGATCGGGTTCGTCAAAATCGAAGTCGTCATCGGCATCGGTCAGTAGCGCATCAATGACGCTGTCGGGAAGCGTTTCCAGCGGAACCGACTGCTGACGTCCCGATCCCGTGGCCGCACCCTCGTCACGCAACCACTTGAGCCCGGCCTCACCCCGCGCGAGTTCATCGGGACCCAGCACCACCGCGAATTGTGCGCCACTCGCATCGGCGCGCCGGAATTGCGACTTGAAGCTGCCACCGCCCGCGTGCATCAGGACATCGATGCCGGCGTCGCGCAGCCGCTCGGCGGTATGCAGTGCCGCGGCAAGGGTTTCTTCGCCCGAGTGGACAACATAAATGTCGCATTGCCCCGTCTCGGTCTCTACCGACTGTTCGCGCATCAGTTCGAGAATGCGCTCGACCCCGAGCGCGAAACCGATGCCGGGGGCGGGCTTGCCCCCCAGCATACCGACCAGCGGATCGTAGCGCCCGCCGCCGCAAACGGTGAGCAGACTGCCACCGATGGGGGCCACCCACTCGAACACCGTGAGGTTGTAGTAGTCGAGCCCGCGCACCAGTCGAGGATTCACGCGATGCGGAATATTCTGCGAATCGAGCAGACGCCGGAGCTTGTCGAAATGCTGGCGCGAGGCCTCGCCCAGGTGGTCCATCAGCTTGGGCGCCGCTTCGATCATGCCCTGCATCGCCGGGTTTTTCGAATCAAGAATGCGTAGCGGGTTTGCATGCAGACGGCGCCGCGCATCGTCGTCGAGCAGATCGTGGTGAGCTTCAAAGTGGGCGATCAGCGCATCACGATGCGCGCGTCGCTCTTCGGGCTGACCCAGCGAGTTCAGTTCCAGAGAGATGCCCACCAGATCGAGATCATCCCAGAGACGCTGGCAGAGCAGAATCATTTCAGCGTCGGCATCGGGTCCGGGCAGACCAAGGGCTTCGGCACCCACCTGATGGAACTGCCGGTAGCGCCCCTTCTGCGGCCGTTCATGCCGGAACATGGGCCCGGTGTACCACATGCGCTGCGGCCCTTCATGCAGCAGGTTGTGCTGGATGACCGCACGGACCACGCCCGCGGTATT
>JALREG010000047.1 GCA_023253905.1 Burkholderiaceae bacterium | reverse complement strand
GCTGCCGAGGGCTGCGTGCTTTCCCGGCGCCCACTCATCCTCGGCATTCGCACTTTTTTGCCTTTACTTCATTGGTCTCGCATACAGTCGACGCATGGCCATGATGGGATTGTCGGCAGGTTTGCTTATGGGTAGCATTTTTTCGCTCGATCAACAGGCGCGCGGCGCGCATTTCATCTCCCACGACCTGTGGTCCGCCGCCATCGCTTGGGGCATTTGTTTCATCTTTTATCGTTACCTTTGGCGTGGAGAGCTGCGTTCATGAAACGGCTCGGACGCATTCTGCTCAAAGGATTAATCACGATCCTGCCCATCGGCTTGACGCTCTACTTTGCGTACTGGCTTGGTCTGACCGCCGAGTCGGTACTCGCCGGGCCCTTGAAATGGATGCTGCCGCCGGGCGCTTACCGCCCCGGAATGGGGCTGATTGCGGGCTTTCTGGTCATGTTTATCGTCGGTCTGGCCGTCAACGCCTACGTGGTGCGTCGGGTGTTGTTGTGGGGCGAGACCCTGGTGTTGCGCGTACCGCTGTTGAAAACCGTGTACGCAGCCCTGCGCGACCTGACGGCCCTGATGAAGGTGGGTGAGTCGCCCGGCGAGTTGCAACGCGTGGTGATGGTGCAGTGGGGACCGGGACGCGCCATCGGGTTCGTGACTCAGGAAAATGCGAACGTGCCCGGCTTAGGGACCGATGAGTCCTTGGTCGCGGTCTACTTGCCGATGAGTTACCAAATTGGCGGGTACACTCTGTATCTGCCACGTGACCGCATCCAGCCCACCGACCTGACGGTTGAAGCCGCTATGCGCATCGTCCTGACCGGTGGGCTGCAGAATCAATGAGGTGAACTGATGTCACAAGTCGACTATTCGATCCGCGGACGGATTGCGGTGATCGCCTTTCAGGCGCCGCCCGTCAATAGCCTAGGGTTCGCACTGCGCGATGGGCTGGTCTCTGCCCTCGAGCGCGCTTCAGCCGACGCTGCCGTCGACGGCGTAGTGCTGATCGGCAGCAATGGCACGTTCACTGCAGGTGCAGATATCCGCGAGTTCGGCGGCGCTGCGGTACGACAAGGCCCGACTTTGTGGACGCTGAATTCTTTGCTCGACTCGATGCCAAAGCCCGTAGTCGCCGCTATCGAAGGTGTGGCGCTCGGCGGCGGACTCGAGCTCGCCATGAGCTGCCACCACCGGGTTGCATTGTCGACGGCGAAAGTAGGTCTGCCCGAGGTCAAGCTCGGCTTGTTGCCGGGTGCCGGCGGTACGCAGCGTTTGCCGCGTCTGATCGGTATCGAGAACGCGCTTAACGTCATGCTGTCCGGCGAGCCGTTGTCGGTCGGCATGTTCGCGAAGTCTCCGTTGTTCGATGCGGTGGTCGAAACGGATCTCCTCGGAACCGCAGTCAAGGTCGCCGAGACGTCCGCGGCAGCGCTCAAGACGGGGCAAGCTTTGCCGCGTGCGCGGGATCAGCGTATTCGCGAGCCCGATCTCGAGGCGCTGATGGGTTTTGCTCGAAATACCGTCAAGACCGCGTTCAAGGAATATCCCGCACCGCTCGCCATCCTCGATGCGGTGCAGTTCGGTGCGAAAAACGGCTTCGATGCCGGGCAGGCGGAAGAGGGCCGGCTGTTCAAGCAGCTCATGGACGGGACGGTGTCGGCGGCACTGCGGCATATTTTCTTTGCCGAGCGCGCGGCATCGCGCATTGCGGATCTGCCCGCCGATACCAAGCCGCGCAACGTACAGCAGGTGGCAGTCATCGGTGCGGGCACGATGGGCAGCGGTATCAGCATCAACTTCCTGAACGCCGGCATTGGCGTGCGTCTGCTCGAACTCAACAAGGAAGCGCTCGATCGCGGCGTGGTGCGTATCCGCGAAGTGTTCGAAGTTCAGGTCAAGAAGGGCAAGCTGGATGTCGCCAAGCTCGAGGCACGCATGGCGCTGCTCAAGCCCGTGCTGGCCTATGAAGACATCGCCGATGCGGATCTCGTCATCGAGGCGGTATTCGAGGAGATGAGCGTCAAGGAGCAGGTGTTCTCCAAGCTCGATGCCGTCATGAAGCCGGGCGCGATTCTCGCCACTAACACCTCGACGCTCGATGTCGATCACATCGCGGCGATTACCCAACGTCCGCAAGATGTCATTGGCCTGCACTTTTTCAGTCCGGCCAACATCATGAAGCTGCTCGAAGTGGTGCGCGGTGCCAAGACGGCGCCGGATGTACTGGCTACGGCGATGGCGCTTGCCAAGAAGATCAAGAAGACCGCGGTGGTCTCTGGCGTGTGCGATGGATTCATCGGCAATCGCATGGTCCATCAGTACGTGGCGCAAGGAATGGCCATGGTTGATGAGGGCGCAAGTCCCGAGCAGATCGACAAGGCGATCGAGAAATTCGGCTTTGCCATGGGCCCGTTCCGCATGGGCGATCTGGCGGGCAACGACATCGGTTGGCATATTCGCAAGCGTCAGTACGCCTCCGGCTCGCACGTGAAGAGACAAATCGTGGCCGATCGGCTGTGCGAGATGGGTCGCTTTGGTCAGAAAACCGGCAGCGGCTGGTACGACTACAAGAAAGGCGATCGCAATGCGTATCCGTCACCGGTAGTCGCTGGCGTCATCGACGAGGCGCGCAAGGCTGCAGGCATCACGCCGCGCAAGATCGAGGCCACCGAAATTGTCGATCGCCTCGTCTATGCGCTCGTCAACGAGGGGGCGCGTATTCTCGAAGAGAAGATCGCGCAGCGCGCCTCGGACATCGATCTCGTCTACCTCACCGGTTATGGCTTTCCGATCTGGCGAGGTGGGCCAATGCGTTATGCAGACTCGCAGAGTCTGTACGAGGTGGCGCGGCGCATGCGTGCGTTCGGTGCACAGCCAGGAGGCGACGCTGAGTTCTGGACGCCAGCACCCTTGCTGGCGCGTCTCGCCGCCGAAGGCGGCTCATTCACGGGAGGTGCCGCATGAGTCGCGCCGCATCGGGCCGCGAGGCCGTCATCGTTTCGACCGCAAGAACCGCGCTCACCAAGAGTTGGAAGGGCGCCTTTAACATGACCCACGGCGCTACGCTGGGTGGCCACGTGATCAAGGCGGCGGTCGAGCGCGCCAAGGTGGATCCCGCATCGATCGAAGATGTGATCATGGGTTGCGCCTATCCTGAGGGGGCGACCGGGTTCAACATCGCGCGCCAAGCTTCCTTGCGTGCGGGCTTGCCGGTGACCGTTGCCGGGGTGACCGTCAATCGCTTCTGCTCGTCCGGATTGCAAAGCATCGCGCTGGCTGCACAACGCATCATCGCCGGGGTGCTGCTTGGCCATCTGTTTCCGGCTTTCTTCGGCGCCGTCAGCACCCTTGAGATTGCCAAGGTGAACCTGCCAGTTGCGTTGCTGATCTGGCTGATGATCGTGCCGATGCTGGTGAAGATCGACTTCCGGGCGCTGACGGACGTAACGCGCCACTGGCGGGGCATTTCCATCACGCTGCTCATCAACTGGGCGGTGAAACCCTTCTCCATGGCGCTCCTGGGCTGGTTCTTCATCAGCTTGCTGTTCCGCCCCTGGCTGCCGGCTGCGGAGATCGACAGCTACATCGCGGGCCTCATCCTGCTCGCCGCCGCGCCCTGCACGGCCATGGTCTTCGTGTGGAGCAACCTTACCAAGGGCGAGCCGCACTTCACCCTGAGCCAGGTGGCCCTGAACGACGCGATCATGATCGTGGCCTTCGCCCCCATCGTGGCGCTGCTTCTGGGCCTTTCCGCCATCACCGTGCCATGGGAAACGCTGCTGCTCTCGGTCGGGCTCTACATTGTAGTGCCGGTGATCGCGGCCCAGCTGATCCGCCGCGCCGCACTCGTCTCCGGTGGTGAACCCGCGCTGCAGGAACTACTAAAGCGGCTCCAGCCCCTCTCGCTGCTCGCCCTGCTTACAACGCTCGTTCTGCTCTTTGCTTTCCAGGGCAAGCAGATCCTTGCCCAGCCCATGGTCATCGCGCTGCTGGCGGTGCCGATCATCATACAGGTCTATTTCAACTCAGGCCTCGCCTATCTTCTCAACCGCATGAGCGGGGAACAGCATTGCGTGGCAGGGCCTTCAGCCCTCATCGGCGCGTCGAATTTCTTCGAACTCGCCGTGGCGGCGGCGATCAGCCTGTTCGGCCTCAACTCGGGCGCGGCGCTCGCCACCGT
>JALREG010000005.1 GCA_023253905.1 Burkholderiaceae bacterium | reverse complement strand
TGATGGTGCCGCGACGGGCGAGTATCGGGTCGCTCAGCAACTGGTCGACGCGTACCACGGGCCCCGCCGCAATGCCACGGGCCTGCAGGATTTCGGTGACTTCGCCTGAACTGCGTTCGCGGGTCCAGGCGGTCAGGCCCGACTCGAGCGCTTCGACGTGTTCACAGCGCGCTGCCGCACTTGCAAACCGCCGATCGCCAAGCCACGCCTGATGACCAATGGCCTCACAGAATCGCTGCCAACTGCCCTCGTCGCGAATGCTGATCGCGACCCAGTCGCCTTCCTTCTGGCAGCGAAAAATACCGTGGGGTGCGCACTGAGCGTCGCGGTTACCGGCCCGAACAGGCTCTCGACCGTTCAGTGTGAAATCGATCACTGCCTCGGGGATCAAAGTGATCATGGCCTCGTACATCGCGAGATCGACGTACTGGCCGACGCCACTCGCGCGGCGTTCGGCAAGGGCTGCCATCAAGGCGAAACCGGCGTAGGTGCCCGCCAGCGGATCGGGGAGCACGCCACCCAAAATACGGGGAGCACCGCCGACATAGCCGGTGACGTCAGCCACACCTGAGTACAGATTCACCGCGCTGTGCAGGCCGCGCGCCATTCGCATCGGTCCACTGCGTCCAAACGCGCCGCACGAAACGGCGATGAGGCCTGGGTTGTCATGGCGCAGCGTGGTGTAGTCGAGTCCAAGCTTCTCGATCACGCCCGTTGAAAAATTGTCGACCAGCACATCCACCTTGCAGGCAAGCGCGCGAACCAGTTGACGGCCCTCCGCGGTGGTCATGTCGACCCGAACGCTCTTCTTGCCGGCGTTAAGCAGATTGAAATAGCCGCTCGCGTCGGGGTTACCCTCTAGTCCAGGCAGGAAGGGCGGGGCGCTTCGGGAGGTCATGCGCTTTCCGGATTCGACCACGATCACTTCCGCCCCCATCCAGGCGAGCCACAGGGTGCAGAACGGGATCGCGATGAATTGCCCGACATCCAAAACGCGTACCCCTGCGAGCGGGCGGTAGGCGGCGCTGTTGCCTTGTGGCGTCTTGGCCGGTATCTGCCAGCGGTGGTCGCGACGAACCGAAGGCCATCCCGCCGACCGCAGCTCAGCATCATGTTCGCCCAGTCGCGGGGCCTGTCGGCGCAGCGACCACGGCGAACGCTGCATGGCGAGGGGTGCCGCTGGGATTCGCGCTGTGTGTCCGTCCAGTTCGATCGATACCAGCGACTTTCGCTCGCGAAGATGGTCGGCGCTCGTGACCGCCTTCACCGAGTGAAACGGGAAAATCGGGAGCTGCTGCCTGTTGGCGAACTCGAACAGCTGATCACCAGTGAGTGTCTGCGTCCATCCAATCAGCCGGTTTCTGAGCTCGATCCAGTTTTCGGTGCGGGCTTTAGGCGTTGCAAAGCGCTCGGAGATGGCCCATTCGGGGCGACCCATCCCTTCAACCAGTTTTTCCCAGTGCTCGACCATCGGTGCGGCCACAGTGACCCAACCGTCTCGACACGGCAGATAGAAATTGGGCATCCTGCCGATCACGACCGGGTTGAGTAGCCGTTCGTATTCACCGCCCAGGTAGGAATGGGTGGTGACATCACGATGCTGAAGCGATGCGACGGCTGCGTGCTGGCTCAGCTCGATGTGACAGCCTTCCCCCGTGGCGGTGCGGTGATGAAGCGCGGAGAGGGTTGCATTGGCGCCGACCAGTCCGGCCAGCGTCTCGGCAGCGAAGCAGTTGGGGTGCAGCGGCGGCTCGGTCTCGCGGTCATCCGCAGCGTCCGGAATGCCGGGCGTGCTGTAGGCGAGCCCGCCCATGGCAAAGGTCACCAGTTCATCGCCGGCGCGCTCACCCCAGACCGGATCAGGGCCGAACGGCGATAACGTGGTGATGACCAGCGCCGGGAATTGCTGTCGGAGTTTGTCTGGCGCCAGCCCAATTCGGGCAAGGGATGCTGCGGGCAGGTTGGTAACCAGGACATCACAACTTGCGAGCAGGGTCAGGATCGTGGCCTGGTCGGTCGTCGATTCGAGATCGGCAACCATACCGAACTTGTTCAGATTGAGGTAAGCGAACGAACCGCTTGCCTCCGGATTGACCCGATCGCCGGGGAACGGGCCGCGTAGACGGGACGGATCGCCCGCTGCGGGTTCCACCTTGATCACGCAGGCGCCGAAGTCACCCAGCAGCTTCGCCGCATAGGGTGCGTTGGTTCCTGTGCCGATCTCCAACACACGCAGTCCGGCAAGCGGTCCCGGGGCGTCGGTGTCGGACAGAGAAGTGTTCATGCCCATCTTCACGCGGCCCGCATCGACTGCAAACGACCCAGGACTTCTTCGGCTTCCCGCACCATGCCGAGGAGAATCTCGCGCGCCGGGCGTTTCTTCTTCAACATCCCGCCGATCTGTCCGACCGGGTTGTTGATCAGGTCCGCGCGTCCCGCAGCATCGGCGGCAGCAATGAAGTCGTCCATCAGAACGCCCTGCAGCGGCATGGGCAGGGGCTTCAGGCCTGACTGGTCCCACGCGCGGATCACATCGTTGTCGTAGTCGCGAGCCGTCTTGCCGGTGTAGGCACGGGTGATAACAAAATCCTCTGTCACCCCGCGAATGATCTCCTCCTGGTGAACCGGGTAGAGATCAGATTCTTCAGCAAGAAGGAAGGCCGTACCCACCCAGGCGCCAACCGCGCCTAGCGATAGGCCCGCCACCAGCGTGCGGCCATCGGCGATTGCGCCAGCAGCAATCACCGGGGTTGGAGAGACTGCATCCACCACCATCGGGATGAGCGGGAAGTTGGCAATTTTCCCAGTGTGGCCGCCTGCTTCGTAGCCCTGCGCGATGACGTAATCGACGCCCCCCTGTGCCTGGCGCTCTGCCCCCCGCACGCTTCCTACCAGCCCCATGACCTTCATGCCGACCTGATGGGCAAGCGGCACGACCCATGACGGATCACCGAGGCCGGCTGCGAACACTGCAATCCGCTCCTCCAGGCAGACATTGACCTGTGCGCGAATGAATTCAGCCGACATCACGCCGCCTTTGGCCGTGATCGGTGTGAGGCTGAAGCGGTCCATCAGGGCCCGGACAAACTCGACATGTTTCGGATGGTCGCGCTCGATTCGGGCGCGCATTTCGTCGCGATCCGGTGAGGCATCAGCCATACTGGCGGGCAGCAACAGATCAACACCGAACGGTTTGTCGGTGAGGTTGCGGACTGCACGAATCCGTCGCCGCACCTCGTCGGCATCCAGCCACGAGCAGCCCAGAATACCCATGCCGCCGGCCTCTGACACCGCAGCGACCAGCTTCGGGGGGGTGGCCTTGCCCTTGACGCCCATGCCGGCCAGAAAAATCGGGTAGTCGATACCAAGATCATCGCAAAGCGATGTATGAAGCGCGCTACGGGTCATTGTGAGTCTCCGTTCAGGAAAGGAACTGGTTAGCGGCCGCGCAGTCGCGGATCGGTGAGGTCACGGATGGCATCGCCCAGGAGGTTGGAGGCGAGTACAGTCAGACAGATGGCAAGGCCAGGAAAAACCACGACCCAAGGTGCTGTGAGCGCAAGTGATGTGGCGGGTCCCGCCATCATGAGTCCCCATGATGGGTGCGGCTCCTGGATGCCTGCGCCCAGATAATCGAGTGCTGCCTCCTGGACGATCGCAAGGCCCAGGTAGGCTGTGGCAATCACGAGCAGCGGCGCGAAGGTGTTGGGAAGAATATGACGGACGATGATTCGCAAATCCGAGCAGCCAGCGACGATTGCCGCCTCGACCAGCGGGCTCGCTTTCAGAACCAGCACGCTCGAGCGCGCGATACGCGCTGCGCGCGGGACGATCGGTAGCGACAGCGCCACAATGACATTAGGCAGTGACGGGCCAAGCACCGCTGCGAGTGCGAGCGCAAGCAGCAGCATGGGAAAGGCAAGGAGCGCATCCATCAGTCGCTGAGTGAGGGTGTCGGCCCAACCGCCTCGGTAGCTGGTCACAAGACCAAGCGCTGATCCCGTACACACGCCCAGCAGGCTCGCGCCTAGGCCAACCATAAGTGATACTCGCGCGCCGTGAATCAGTCGCGACAGCATGTCGCGGCCAAACGGGTCGGTACCTAGCCAATGCGCCGCGCTAGGCGGCGCATTCAGTAGCGCGTGGTTTCCCTCGGTCGGATCGTAGGGGGCAATCCATGGCGCCCCAATCGCGAGCACCGCCATCACGAAGAGAATGAGTGCACCGATCGCACCGAGCGGCTGCTGCCGCGCAGCGTGAATGAGTTGCCTTCTGAGGCCAGGCGTGTCGGCCGAGGGAGAGGCGATCATCGGCTCACCTGTATGCGGGTCCTGGGATCGAGCCATCCGTAAAGCAGATCAACAGTGAGGTTGCCCACTACGACGATCGTTGCAAGGAT
>JALREG010000338.1 GCA_023253905.1 Burkholderiaceae bacterium | reverse complement strand
TCGGCGAAGGCATGTGGGCCAAGTTCGATGTGGTCGCCAATGAAATCGTCGTGAATTTCAACCTTTTCCTCAAATAATTTTTACCAAGGAGCCGTCATGAAATCAGTGAAATATCTTTCTGTTGCAACCGCCCTGTTTGCCGCTGTGTTGAGCAGCGCGGTGGCCGCGCCCGTCACCTACAACGTTGATCAGAGCCACACCTACCCGCGCTTCTCCTATTCGCATCTGGGGTTGTCAAGCCAGACCAGTAGTTTCTCAAAGACCACGGGTACCGTCGTGTTCGATGCGGCCGCCAAGACGGGGAGCGTGGACATCACCATCGACATGAAAACCGTTAACACCGGGTTTGCCGACTTCAATGGCCACATTCAGGGCGAAGATTTTCTCGATACGGCAAAGTTCCCGACCGCAACCTTCAAGTCGTCGCGGGTGGTTTTTGAGGGCGACAAGCCGAAGAGTATCGAGGGCACGCTGACCATCAAGGGCGTGAGCAGGCCAGTGACCTTGACGGTCACAAGTTTCGCCGCCTTGCAGCACCCCATGGCAAAGAAGCAGGCGCTGGGTGCCAACGCCTACACCGTCATCAAGCGCTCGGAGTTCAACGCCGGCAAATACGTGCCGCTGGTGAGCGACGAGGTCCGTATTGATATTTCGATCGAAGCGATCGCGCCCTGATTGCTTGATCTGTTCCGGGAGCGTGCGATGGCGGGCCTGCGCGGTGTGGTGTTCGATGCCTATGGCACGTTGTTCGATGTTTACTCGATCAGTAAACGCGCCGAGCAGCGCTATCCCGGAATGGGCGCAGCAATTTCAACCACCTGGCGCGACAAGCAGATCGAATACTCGCGCCTGGTGACCCTGTCGGATCCTTCACCCTCCGGCAGTCGGTACTACCAGACGTTCTGGGAACTCACGCGCGCGGCGCTTGTCTACAGCCTGCAGAAGCTGAACCTCTCCCATACGGTTGTTGAGATCGATGACCTGATGAGTGGCTATGCGCGACTCGAGTCGTATCCCGAGTGCCTTGCGGTACTTCAGGCGGTCAAGGCAAGGGGTCTTGTCTCTGCCATCCTGTCCAACGGATCACCCGACATGCTAAGGGCGGCTGCGGAGAACTCGGGTCTCACGCCCTGGCTGGACCACCTGATTTCGGTCGATGCAGTCCGACAGTTCAAGACCAGCCCCGCCTGTTATGCACTCGCCTCCCAGGTGCTCGGGATACCCACCGGGTCGCTGCTCTTCGTTTCATCCAATGGTTGGGACGTGGTGGGCGCCCGGTGGTTCGGTTTTCGCACCTGCTGGGTTAACCGGCAGGGGCTTCCGTTCGAGACGATTGGCGAGCGGCCTCACCATATGTGCAGCGCACTCGACGGTGTGTTGGCGCTTGTCAATTCGTGAGTCATACATGTCGGCTGAAGACGCTTTTTCGAGTGGCGAATTCGCCGTCAATCCGACGCAATGCAATACGAGTCGCGCTGGTGGTGGGCTCGATTCTCAATCTGATCAACCAGGGCCCAGCGCTCTGGAGTGGCACAGAGATCTCGTTCGTGAACGTCGCGCTCAATTATTTCGTGCCGTTCTGCGTGTCGAGTTATAGCGCGGCAAAGAACGAGTTGGCGCAACCTGACCGGTGATGGGGTAGGGGGGCGGGCCGCCCGGAAATTAGGCAGCGCTCGCCTCAGCCTTCAACCCGTGCCCTTACTCGAAACCGCAGCGCGACCGAAGCGCGGCACTCGACTCGGCGGCGAGTAACGCAATGACCCGCTCTGCAAGCACCGGCTGCGCTGCGCGCGCGCTCACCGCTGCGGTATACACCGTGCCCAGCTCAAACTGCTTGGGAAGGGGTGCGACCAGGGTCACGCCCGCAGTGAACAGGATCTCCGAGATCTGCGTACAGCCGATGGCCCCGGCGTCACCTGACTCGGCCATTGCACGCATGGCCGTTGCGCCATTGGGAAACTCTCGCAGCCGCGACTGCATGACCTGAGCCAGACCCAGCGCCTCCAGCACTTTACGAACATGAATGCCCGCCGTTGAGCGAACGGTGTCCGGAATCCAGAGGCTCGATGCCCGACCCAGCGTAGCCGCCAGTGCCTGGGCGGTGCTGACGTCGGGTAACGGCTGGCCTGCAGGAACCGACACGCCAGTGCGCACGGTTCCAAGCGGCGTGACGCCTTCTGCGCGCAACTGGCCCTCGGCCACCATTGCGCGAATCATTGCGTCCGTGAGAATCATCAGGTCACAGGCATCGCCGGCAAGAAATGCCTCTTTCATCGCACCGACCGCGCCGAAGCGGCCGGCGGTTTGAACGCCGAGCTCGTCTCGCAGCCGATCTGCGATGCCGGTGACGAGTCCCTGCGAAGCCCCCGCGCAGAGGGTGGCAATGATTTGCGGCATGTTCAGTCGGCCTTGATGCCAGCGCTTTTTACAACGCCCGCCCACTTGGCGATGTCGTCGTTCAGAAACTTCCCGAACTCGGCTACGTTCATTGTCATGGCAGCTGTGCCCTGGGCAGACCAGCGTTTGCGAAGCTCGTCATCAGCAGTGATCTTGCTGATCTCGCTATTTAACCGGTTCACGATGGCGGCGGGCGTGCCCTTGGGCGCCATCACGCCGATCCAGATGGTGGCGGTGTAGCCTGGCACGCCCGATTCCGTCACGGTGGGGACGTTGGGCATGATGGAGGAGCGTGCGCGGCCGGTGGTGGCGAGTGCCTTCACCTTGCCACCCGTGACCTGGGCCGCCATGGTGGGAATTGCATCGAACATCATGTCGACCTGGCCGCCCAGCACGTCGGTGCGGGCCTGCGAGCTGCCTTTGTAGGGAACATGAACCACTTTGATGCCGGCCATCGATTTCAGCAGCTCGCCCGCCATGTGATAGGGCGTGCCGTTACCGGATGAAGCGTAGGTCATGCCGTCGGGCTTGGCGCGGGCGGCAGCCAGCACCTCGGTGATGCTGGAAGCGGGGAGGGCGGTACGCGCGACCAGCACCAGATCGGATTCATTGATGGGCGCTACCGGCTCGAAGTCCCGCATCAGCTGAAACGGCTTGCTCGCGATGAGTGACTCATTCACGGTATGGGTGTTTGACATGACCAGTAGTGTGTAGCCATCGGGCGGGCTTTTCGCGACCACGTCGGTTCCGATGATGGAGCCCGCACCGGGACGGTTTTCGATCACGAAACTTTGTCCCAAGGCTTCCTGCAGCCGCGTAGCGACCAGACGCCCGAACACATCGGCAGAGCCGCCTGCGGCGAACGGCACTACCAGCTTGACGGGCCGCGCGGGCCATTCCTGAGCCGAAGCGCCAGCCGAGGCCAGCAATGCGCCCAGCAAGGCGGCGGCCTGAGCCGGACGGAGAAATTTGGGGGGAAATCGGAACAGAGGCATGGCGGCTCCTGGACACGGGGTGGGTGGATGTTGCTGATGTTAAGTGTCCGCGCGCCTTACCCCAAATGCGGGGTCTTTCCTCGGCCTATACTCGGGCGGTGTGATTAGGAGACCGCCGCCATGACATCGCCCTCCACCAAAACCCTGATCTGGGCCCAGGGTGCCACGGACCGCATCGGTCACAAGCCCTACCTTGAGCGTCTGTTGCCTCACATCGCCCGCTGCAGCGATCCCGATTTCGAGGTGAGGTTTCACACCACCACGCCCTCGGTCACCACCGTGCATGCGGTGTCGGAGTTTCGGTTCTCGCGCGAGGTGATCCGCGCAGCCGTTC
>JALREG010000144.1 GCA_023253905.1 Burkholderiaceae bacterium | reverse complement strand
ATTCGATACGGGTAGCGAGGCGAAAAATGCCCAGGTAGCGGCGCAGAAGTTCACTCAGGACGCACGTGCGCTAGGCATCATCGGCCCGTTCTCCAGCCAGGAAGCGCAGGTGGCTTTCGCAGCCGGTGAGCGGCTTGAAATCGTACAGGTGCCGAACGCAGCCTCCGCTCCCGGTCTCACCAAAGACCGCAACTGGGCCTTCCGCGTGACCGAAGATGAGGGCAAGCAGTTCGGTCGTCTCCTGAAAACGCTCGAGACCAAGGGCGGTGTGTCGGGCAAAACCGCTGCTGTCATGTATCCCAGCGATGAGTTCGTAGGCAAGGCGCTGGCAGGCTGGATGCCCTCGCTCCTCGAGAAGTCGGGCTGGAAACTGGTGATTCCTGCCGAGGGCTTCGCGACCAACGCCACCGATCTGTCGCCGCATGTCACCAAACTGAAGGGCAACACGCCTGCCGTGGTCGCCTTTGCGGGGCTGCCCGAGGGCGCGATCAAGGTGATGAAGGAAGTGCGTCGCCAGGGACACAACAGCGTATTGATTGGATCGCAGATTTTTGCTGATCCCGATATTGCCAAGGTGCTCGGTCCCGATGGCGAGGGTGCGATCTTTGTGTCGTGGTACTGGTGGGATCTCAATGACCGTACCCGTGCCTTCGAGAAAAAATTTCTCGATGAAGCCGGCAAGCGAGGCATCAACAAAACGGGCGCCCATCACGTCGACGCGTCGGCCTATGACATCGTGTATGCCTACGCCGATGCGATGCGGCGCGCTAAAGTCACCGGCGATCAGGCCAAGCTGAAGGACGAACGTGCCGCCATCCGCGAAGCGCTCCGCACAGTTGAACTCGACGGCGTAACCGGCAAGGTCTGCTTCGACAAGGACCGCGATTCGGAACTTCCCGCCTACATCATTCAGATCAAGGGCGGCAAGCGCACGCTGCTCGATTCACACGCACCCGATTCCTGCAAGTAATCGGGTGATCCGGGGGTCGAGCGCCCCGGGGCCTGCGAGTGCGCCGATCAGCGCACTCGCAGCGTCAGGCCCTGTAATGGGACCCGCCTGGGTCGGGTGCTCAGCTCTGACCCGCGATGTGATCGCGGCAGTTTTTCAGATACCACTCGGCGACCTGTTCGCGGGTGGTCCACCAGACATCCGAGCGGCTTTTCGCGTGGCTCAGAAACTCGCGAAAGCAGGGCATGCGATGTGCATGGCCGGATACATGCGGATGGAGACCGATGTTCATGAGGCGCGCGCTCTCGGCTCCCTCGCGATACAGTTCATCGAACTGATCCTTCAGCATCCGGGCCGCGTCCCAGGTGGTCATCGCGCGGCGGTGAAAGAAGGTGAAGTCATTCACCTCGATGGTGTAGGGGACGTTGACGATAGGCCCTGACGGCGTGCTGATCAGATAGGGTTGATCGTCGTTCATGTAGTCGCAGAAAAACAGCAACCCGTTTTCTGCCAGGATGTCGGGCGTGTTGGGGGTACTGCGTAGCGACGATGACAACCAGCCGCGCGCTGGCCGTCCGCACACCTGCTTGTAGACTTCCAGCGTACGGCGAATCAGGTCGCGTTCGGCGGCCGGATCAAACGTGTATCGGGTGAGGAGTTCGCCCTGCTCATAGTTGTGCGCCACCACCTCCCAGCCGCGATCCAGACCGAACCGGATCACCTCGGGGCGCTCGGTGCCCATCTTGGCGTTCATGGTGAGGGACATGGGTACGCCCGCCTCCTCGAACAGCCGAAAGAGCCGCCAGACGCCCGCGCGCTGGCCGTACTCTCGCCAGGTGAAGTTAGGGAAGTCGGCGACGTTCCCAGGCAGCGGATCGGGCAGCATGGGGGGGCCGCCAGCGTAATAGGGCTCCGAGCCGGGCTTGGTCAGATCCCAGTACTCGCAATTCATGGTGATGATCACGGCGAGGCGCTTGCCGTCGGGCCAGTGAATCGGTTTTCGCGTGGGTGCGGCGGACCAGGGATAATGCATTGGAACGTCCTGTGAAAGTGATGTCAGGCGCGGTCAGGCGCCGCAGAATGCGCTTTCCCACATTCAGGAAAAGGAGGAAGGATGTTAACGCAGCCCCTCGGGGAATTCAGGATCGACCGAGTCCTGGAGTCGGAAGGCGTGTTTGCGCCGGCCAAGGCCCTCATGCCTCAGTTCAACCCTGCCGTGCTGACGCAGACGCAGGCCGATGCCTGGTTGCGGCCGCAGTTTCTCACCACCGATGATGCGCTGGTGATGGGCTTTCAGAGCTTCGTCATCCGTACCGGACAGCTCACCATCCTGATCGACGGCTGTGTCGGCAACAACAAGGAACGGCCGCAGCGTGAGACCTGGCATCGTAGAAATTCAAGCGCTTATCTCGACCAGCTGACAGCACTGGGGCTGTCGCCCGAGGACATCGACGTGGTCATGTGCACGCATCTGCATGCCGACCATGTGGGGTGGAATACCGAATTGAAGGATGGCCGCTGGGTGCCCACGTTTCCGCGCGCGCGCTATCTCTTTGCCCGAACGGAGTATGAGTTCTGGGAAGCTGCGCACCGGGCAGCGCTGGCAGCCGGTGGTCCGCCCACCAACCATGGTTCATTCGCTGACAGCGTACTGCCCGTGATGGAGGCGGGCAGGGCCGAGCTGGTGGGCGACGGGCACGAGGTCTGTGCTGGCGTACGAATCGATGCTGCCCCTGGCCATACGCCAGGCAATAGCGTGATTGCGGTGCAAAGCGGCGGTCAGCGCGCGCTCCTGACGGGCGACGTCATTCACACGCCGGTGCAGATTGCAGTGCCCCAGTGGTCCTCGCGCTTTTGCGAAGACGCGGCGCAGTCGGCCGACTGCCGGGAGCGCCTGCTCGAACATACCTGCGACAGCGGCACGCTATTGCTGGCTGCGCATTTTCCATCTCCCACGGCGGGTTGGGTCGAAAGCGCGGGGGGCGGTCGCATGCGGTTTCGCTGCGTCGGCTGCTGACGCGGCGGGCGGGCTCGACCAGAGCCGGTTCGGGCTCGCTCACGCGGCGCAATGATCATGGAGAGCGTTGAGGAAACGCATCATCACAGCCGCGGTCGCGTCCAGTTGTTCGATGAACAGCATGTGCGGGGCACCCGGCAGCACTTCGTATTGCGCGCCGGGGATCGCATCGGCGATACGACGGACCGCAGCGGGGGTGGAGGACACATCGCACTCGCCCGCCACGCAAAGTGCCGGAATCCGCAGTTGATGGAGGCGCGGTTCGGTGTCGAGCCCTGAAATGGCTTTCCAGCCCTGCGCCCAGCCGCGCGGATCGCATTCAAGCAGATACTTGCGCGCCGCGAGCGCCTCGGGGCTTTGCCGGAAGGCGGGCGTAAACCAGCGCTCCATCGTTGCATCGATCACGGCAGACATGCCGTGCGCGAGGGAGTCGATGCCGCGGGCTGCGATCGTGGCCCGCCTTGTCGCATCGTAAGAGCACGGGCCGGCAAGGGCGAGGAGCGCCGACACATCGGAGGGATGCCGGATGGCGAGTTCCTGCGCGGTCATTGATCCAAAAGAAAAGCCACCTACGGCGCAGGGCGCAAAGCCGTGCGCCCGCAAGGTGTCGTGCACATCGTCTGCGAAGTCGGCCATGGAGTGACCAAGGGGCTCGAGCGGTGACTCGCCATGGCCGCGCAGGTCGATCCGCATGACTTGATAGCGCTCGGCAAGGCGGCTGGCGAGGGGTGCGAGAAAGCCGCCGTGAAGCCCAACCGGATGAAGAAGCGCGAGCCGGGGGCCGTGCCCCTCGGTGACAGTGTGAAGCAGCATGAAAGACCCCTCCGGAAGCGCGCGCCGCATTGGCCGCACACCGTCATTATCACGCGGTTGGACAGTGGCTCGTGCGGATTGCTAAGCTCGGCGCTTTGCCGAGAGGCGGGGAGGGCGGGTGATGATCCGGGCTGCGATCGTGGGCATGGGGTTATGGGGACAGAATCTGGTGCGTCATGTGCAGGCCCAGAGTTCGCTGATTCGGTTTACAACGGGCACCACACGAACACTGGATAAGGCGCAGCGCTTCGCGGCCGAACACCAGA
>JALREG010000124.1 GCA_023253905.1 Burkholderiaceae bacterium | reverse complement strand
CCCGGCAGCTACATCCTGAACATCGGGTCGGTCGCGGGCCGGCAGGCTTACGAGGGCGGCTCGGTGTATTGCGGCGTAAAGGCGGCGGAGATCATGATCACCCGCTCGTTGCGGCTCGAACTCAACGGCACCGGCGTGCGCGTGGGCACGATTGATCCCGGCATGGCGGAGACGGAGTTCTCCATGGTGCGCTTCAAGGGCGACGAGACGCGCTCGAACAAGGTTTATGAAGGCGTCGTGCCGCTCACCGCCAACGACATCGCGGAAATCCTCGTCTGGTGCGCCAGCCGTCCGTCGCACGTGTGCATTGATGAGTTGCTGGTGAAATGCACCGACCAAGCGGCGGTTCACAAGCTGCACCGCCGGCCGGTGGCGAAGTAAGCCGCGCGCTGGCACCGCCTTCAGCGCGGGACTTCTGTGGCGGGTGGCTTCCGTCGCAGGATGGCCGCGACGGCTGTGGTGAAAATCAGGCCCATGATGATCTGGCCGAGGGGGTCGAGCAGGAGCTGGAAGATCAGCTTTTGCGACGCCGTCGCGATGGCCTCGGGCCGTCCCAAATCCGAATCCTTCGCCCCGGCTGCGGGCATCACCCAGGCGATTCACGACCTCAAACTCAGCGTGACGGCCGCCGGCCGAATCGAAGCGTTGTTTGTGAAAGAGGGCGACCGCGTCCGCAAGGGCGATCTGCTGCTTCACATGGACCGTGCGCTCGAATCGCTCGAGGTGCGCCGTCGCGAGGTGATGCTCGAAGACAATGCCCGGCTCGATGAGCTGCGGGCGAAGGAGCTCACACTCACCGAGCAGGTGCGCTCGGCGCGTACGCTGCTCACAACCGGCGGGGTATCACGCAAACAGGTGGAAGACGAAGAGCTTGCGCTGGGCACCATCATCGCCGAGCGCAAATCCATCGAATTCGCCAAGCGTCGCGAGCGGGTGGAGCTTGATCTTGCTCGCGAAGCCTATGAGCGCCGGCATCTGCGCTCGCCAATTGATGGCATGGTGACGCGAATCGTCTCCCGCATCGGCGAGAGCGTCGCCCCGCACGAGCCGGTGATGGTGGTGGTGGATGTGCGAACCGTGCGCTTTAGCGGCACGGTCCCGATTGCCGATGTCTCGCGGGTACGCGCGGGCAGCTCGGTGGTGCTTCAGCTTGGCTCCGACCTTGAGCCGGTCCGACGGCTTGCACATCTGGTGTTTGTGTCGCCAGTGGCCGATCCCGCGAGCGGCCTGGTCGATGTGATTGCCGAATTCGATAACGCCGATGGTTCGATTCGACCCGGAACCGCCGGCCGCATCGTTGGCGCATCGGCAACCCCAGCGCTGCCTGGCGCGCCTGCGAATCGGGCGAGGCGCTGATGCACGCTGAGCTCCTCGCCCGTCAGGGTGCGCAGATCCGGCGTGGCTCGTCGAGACTGGCCGAGCTGGCGGCGTTTGATGGCGATGCGCAGGCGTTCTGGCCCGAATATCTCGAAGCGGTCGCGCTGGCCTTGTCCGCGCGCCGCGTGCTGCTTCTCGCGCGCGATGACGAGCGCGGCTGGCAGCCGCAGGCGCAATGGCCGCAGGGCGCGGCTGACCTGCCGGGCGATGCGCTCAGAATTCTGCGGCTCGCCGATGGCGCGATCGATGAGTCGCCGTGGGTGGAGCCGACCGGGTCGGAGCAGGCGTCGCCAGGCAGTGCAGTCGCCGTCCCCGGCCCTGCGGTTTCTGCGCGGCTGGCGGCCGAGGCCCTCCCTGCCGGGCAGAGCGCGGTGGTCGTGGTCCTGCCTGGCCCATCGGTCCCTGGCGCGCGGCCAGTCGATGCGACCACGCTGATCGCGCTTGCCGATCTGGCGGTCTCCATTCCCACCCAGTACGCGCGATTGCGCGCGCTTGCCGCGCAGTCGCGGGGCTCGACCGATGTTGTGTCCGGCGCAGACCCCGCCGCGGGCGCTGAGCGTCTCTATGACGTGCTCCAGCTCTCGATCCGCTTGGGCGCGGAAACCCGCTTCATGCGCGCCGCGCTCACGCTTGCCAACGAGCTTGCGGTGCGTTTTGGCTGCGATCGTGTGGCGCTTGGCTGGGTGCGCAGCCGCTATGTGCGCCTCACCGCAGTGAGCCATGTCGAGAAATTTGACCGGCGGGCGAACGCCTCGCGCGAGCTGGAATCGGCGATGGAAGAGGCGCTAGACCAGAATATCGAACTTGCCTGGCCGGTTGAGTCGGATGCACGAATTGTCGCGCGTGCGCACGAGGCCTATGCACGCACCCAGGGTTCGGGCCATCTGCTGTCGGTGCCACTACGGGTCGACAATGTGGCGGTGGCGGTACTCACGTTCGAGCGGCGTGCGCGCGCCTTCGACCCCCGCGACATCTGGGAGCTGCGGCTGATTGGCGAGGCGAGTGCGCGGCAGCTCGTTCATCTGCACGAGACCGATCGTTGGATCGGCGCGCGCGCCGCGGCACGGCTGGTCGCCTGGCGCGACCTGATGCTGGGGCCCAGTTACACGGCCTGGAAGCTCGCCGGCGTGGGTCTGGCCGTTCTCATCACACTCCTCGCGATCCTGCCCTGGCCGTACCGTATCCACACGCCCATCGCGCTTCGCAGCAAGGACATTCTGTTCATCCCGGCGCCGTTTGACGGCTATCTGCGGAGCGCCCATATCGAGGTGGGCGATGCGGTCCGCACGGGCGCGTTGATGGTGGAACTCGATACACGGGAGCTGGTGCTTGAAGAGGCAATGGCGGCGGCTGATGCCATTCGTTATGCGCGCGAGGCGGAAAAAGCGCAGGCCGCCCGGCAACTGGCCGACATGCAGATTGCGGCTGCCCGTCAGCAGCAGTCCAACTCCAAGCTCGAACTGATCCGGCACCAGCTCGCGCATGCGCAACTGCGCGCGCCATTTGCAGGCGTGGTGGTTGAGGGCGAGCTCAAGAAAAATCTCGGCGCACCGGTACGAAAGGGCGACATGCTGGTGAAGCTCGCGCACACCGGCGACACCTATGTCGAACTCGAGATCGATCAGGCCGATGTGCACGAAGTATCGATCGGCATGCGGGGCGAGTTCGCCTTCGTGGGCCGCCCCGATCTGCGCTATCCGATGGTGGTCGAGCGAATCGATCCGGCCTCTACCATGCGCGAAGGGCGTAACGTCTATCTCGCGCGGGCCCGGATCGAAGCTGATTTTCAGCCTTGGTGGCGACCCGGCATGGGCGGCAGTGCCCGGCTTGAGGCGGGCGAGCGGAGCATCATCTGGCTGCTCACCTACCGCACAGTGCGTTACCTGAGACAATTGTTCTGGATCTGAGTGCGCCCCAATGAGCATGGACGATCCCGCCTCCCGAACGTTCAGCGACTCCTGGCACCGCGTGGCGAAGGTGCGGGTGGAGCTGCGCTCAAGCGTGCGGGCGCACCGTCAGACCTTTCGCGGCGACACCTGGGTGATGCTGCGCGACACGCTCTCCTCCGACTGGTTTCGGGTGAGCGGTGAGGCCTGGGCGTTTGTGAGCCGGTTGTCGCTTGACCGCACGATTGAAGACGCGTGGATGCTCACGCTGGAAGCCGACCCCGACACCGCGCTCACCCAGGAAGAGGTGGTGCAGCTCCTCGGTCAGCTGAATCTGTCGAACCTGCTTAACTTCGATCGGTCGAGCGCGGGTGCAAGCCTTTTCGAGCGCTATGCCAAGCGACGTCGGCAGGAGACCAAGGCGCTCCTGATGGGCTTTCTCGCGATCAAGATTCCGATCCTTGATCCTGACCGGATGCTCGCGGCCGCCATGCCGCTCATCCGGGTGCTGTTCGGGCCGATCGGTGCGGTGCTTTATCTCGTGCTCC
>JALREG010000036.1 GCA_023253905.1 Burkholderiaceae bacterium | reverse complement strand
GAAAAACTTTTTCAGAATCGTCTTACCGGACTTTGATGCTGCCGCTTTTGCCGCCTGTGTAGTCTCTGGCCCAGCATCGCCTTTGAAAGCGTCCAACTTAGCGGCATTGACCATCTCTTTCACGCGCTCGGGATGTTCGATGGCCAGGCGCTGCGCTACATAGCCCCCGGCCGAATTACCCACCACATGCACCGCACCCGGTGCCTGGTGATCGAGAAGCTCAAGCACATCGCCCACGAGGTGGGCTAGCGAGAACGCCTGGTCGGGCGAAGGGATCTGTGACTCGCCATGACCGCGCAGATCCATCCTTAACACGCGATAGCGTGCGGCGAGGCGCGGCATCCAGCGAAACCAGCGCTGCGACGATCCCATTGCCGCATGGAGCAGAAGTACGGTGTCGGGCGTCGTCCAGGGAGCAGCGAAACTATCGAGCTGCCAAGCAACCGAGAGTCCGTCACGGTTGATGAAGGTTTGCATCAGTAAGGCCCCTACCTGTCAGCCGAGCGAGCGCGGGCTTCGCTGGGCGAAATAAAACCATTCGAAGCCGGGTTCGGCCTTGACGTTGGGAAACACAATGCGGCCATCGCCCGGGGAGCGCACCACGGTGCCATCGTGACGCATGCCGATCGGTTCGTCTTTCCAGACCGGATCAAAGCTCACCCACTCGCGAACGAAGTGGTCATCAGGATGCAGTCGATCGGTGACCTCAACCAGCCGCAGCAGTTCGTGCGATGCGGGTGGCGGCTCGAGCGCCAGGTCTGCGAGGCCCAGCATGGCGATCGCCTGCCGGATGGCGCGATGCCCCACCGCAGGCGCATTCGGATCGGCGTGCTGGCCACACTCCAGCGTGACCGCCCAGCCGCCCTGCGAGCGCATGTACTCGGTGGTGCCCACCCCGTAGCTCGCATCGGTATCCAGGGTGATGCCACTGCGCCGGCTCCGCTCGCGCCGCCGGGAAACGCCCTGCTCATAGGCGCTCATCCAGCCTTCGACGATCCGATTGGGCCCGAGATGACGCGCGAGTCTTGCTTCCTCTGACGCATGGGCAAAGGGCTCGAGCACACCGGTGTTGTTGTCGGGCCCGATGAGCGCAAACGGCTCCCCCTGACTATTGAAGGAGTGAAGATCGAGCAGCGCATCATGCGCGGCAAGGAGCGGGCACAGCACATTGCCAATCCGGTCTTCAAAATCCTGCGGCACCGCAGTGGGCCGCAGGTTTCGATTCAGATTGCGATCGCCGGATCGGGTGACAAGCTGATGCGCAAGCGGATTGGTAATGGGAACCAGCGTGAGGCAGCCCCGCAGAATTCGCAGCGCGCCCGCGTCCAGTTCTGCGATCAGCCGCTCGATCGCTCGAACGCCGGCGAGTTCGTTGCCGTGTACGGCACCCAGCACGATCAGCCTGGGCCCAGGCTGCAGGCCATGAAACTGATGAACGCGAAGCGAGTGCTGAAGATGAGGCTGAGTCATTGACATGTCCTAATCGACCAGATCTCCGGCGGGTACCCATTTACCGCCCTGCGCCTGATCCACCTGGACCGGCTCGGGCGTGATGTGGTTTGCCTTGAAGCGAACCGGCTTGTAGAAAATCAGTCCGTTATCGGTGTACTCCATCGACTGGAGCGTGCGGGCCACCTTGTCGGCGGTCAAATCGCGCCCGGCCGCGGCAACGGCCTTGAGCAGCCAGTCGGCATACACATAGGCGAGGAGCGCATTCTCATCGGGCTCCATGTTGTTGAAGCGCTTCTTGAATGATGCTTTCCAGGCTGCCGCCTCGGGCGCATCGGTACCGGCCTTCCAGCTGCCCACCCCGTAGAGGCCCTGAACATTGTCCTTGCCAAGTTGCAGCACGATTCCTGTACGCCCGGGGGAGCCCGTCAGGACCGACACATTGTTCCAGCCAAGCTTCTTCACCTCAGACATGATGCCCACCGTTTCACGAGTGATGGTGGCAATCACGATCAGGTCGGTGTTGGCGGCACGCATGCGGGCCACCTGCGATGAAAAATCGATGTCACCAGGCTTGTAGGCCGCCTCCGCCACCAGCTCAAGGCTGTTGGCCTTCACGGCGGATTTGACGCCCGAGCCCATCAGCTCGCCGAGGGGGCCTTCCTGATAGATGTAGCCCACGCGCTTTGCGCCGAATTTGCGAATGGCCCAGTTCACGCCCTTATCCATCGTGATGTGATAGTTGGGCACGGTGGTAAACAGCAATGGGTGATTACCGGAGACTTTCTGCAGCACCGCCGACGCGCCCCAGGGCGCGAAATTAAGCACCCCCGCATCACCGATGCGCTTGACTGTTGCGGCGTTGGTGCCCGAACCGAAGGCATTCACCACGGCAAACACATCATCGCTTCGGAGCAGTTTGTCGACCGCTCGCACCGCCATCTGAGGCTGGCTGCCGTTATCTTCCACAATCAGCCGCAGGCGACGGCCATGAATACCGCCCGCCTCGTTGATTTCGTCAATCCGCATCTGCGTGCCATTGCGCAGGTGCGGCATGCCTGCCGCGACGGGGCCCGACAAATCAAGATGGGTGCCAATCAGGATTTCCTTGTCGGTCACACCGCCTGCGTGGGCGGACGATGCCAGCGTTGAACCGGCTGCCGCCGCTGCGGCGGCCAGGATCTGTCGTCTTGTCGTCATGATTGTCTCCGTTTTGGGTTTGTAATCAACAATGAGCGCGAGTGTACGACGGCTGATCGAAGGCGTCACCGAGGGCGCCCGCAGCCAGCCCGTCATCCGGAATACATCGCCTCAATCAGGTCGGCATATTTGCGGGCCAGTACCTTGCGCTTGAGCTTCATCGTGGGAGTGAGCTCTTCATCCTCGGGGCTCAGGAGTTGCGACAGGATCCGGAACTGCTTGATGGTCTCCACCCGGGCAAGCCCCGTATTGACCTCTTCGATCTGGCGCGCCACCAGTTCGACCACCTCGGCGGTGCGGGTGAGACTGGCGAAGTCGGTAAACGGACTCTGGCGATCCTGCGCATACCGGGCAACGTTATCGGCGTCGATCATCACCAGGCAGGTGAGATACGGACGCGCCTCACCGATCACCACCGCATCGGCGATGTAGGGATTGAACTTGAGGCGGTTTTCGATTTCGCTTGGGTTGATGTTCTTGCCGCCCGAGGTAATCAGGATATCTTTGATGCGATCGCGGATCCGCAGGTAACCGTCAGCATCCATTTCGCCGCAGTCACCGGTATGCAACCAGCCCTCAGCGTCAATCGCTTCGCGGGTCTGCTCGGCTCGTCCCCAATACCCTGCAAAGACATTGGGGCCGCGCACCAGCACTTCATCGTTGGCGCCGATCTTCACTTCGGTACCGCGGGCCCGCAGGCCTGCATAGCCCAGACGAACCGCACCCCGCGGGTTGGCCGTGCAGAAGCCACAGGTTTCCGTCAGGCCGTAGGCTTCCCTCAGCACCACACCGATTGCCATGTACCAGCGCAGCAGATCGGGAGGCACGGGCGCCGCGCCGGTGATGGCAGTACGCAGATCTTTGAGCCCCATGAAGCTCAGTAAATTGGGCCATAACAGCGCAGCGCGCACGGTCTGTCCGCCCCAGCTCCAGCCCGATAGCGGTTGCTCCTGAAGACGCGCATCGACCCTGCGCAGGCTGGCAGCTACGCCCCGGTCGGCAAGCGAACGGATCCAGCCCGGCGCGTCGTCGAGCGCGAGCCGAACCTGCGAATGCATCTTCTCCCAGAACCTCGGCGGGCCGAATACCAGATGGGGAGAGACTTCGCGCAGGTCGTTGAACACCGTGCCGGCGTGCTCCGGAAAATGCATTACATGTCCCATGGCGAGCGGGTTACCCACGGTATTCAATCGCTCGGCAATATGACAGAGCGGCAGAAACGACAGGCCGCGGTCGCCAGGCCCCACCTCGAGATATTGGGGCGCTGCCTCGAGCTGGAACATGAGGTTGCGCTGGGAGATCATCGCGCCCTTGGGCGGCCCGGTAGTGCCTGAGGTGTAAACCAGAAACGCAATGTCGTCTTCAGAGCCAGCCTCGACTTCGCGCTCGAACGCTGACGCATCCGCGTCGATCTTCTGGCGGCCCTCCCCAAGAAAGGTTTCCCAGCTGATCACGCCCGCAAGATCGAGCGCACGCAGTCCGCGCAGGTCGATCACAACGAGGGTACGGAGCGCGGGGCACTGATTGCGTATCGACCACGCCTTGTCAAACTGCTCCTGGTTTTCCACCACCAGCAGTTCAGTACCCGAGTCATTCAGAAAATAGGCGATCTGCTCGGGCGAGGAGGTGGGGTAGATGCCGTTGGTGATCACGCCCAGCGCCTGCGCGCCCAGATCGACAAACAGCCATTCAGGACGGTTCTCTGCGAGCACACTTACCACCGCCCCGCGACGAAGCCCGTGCGCAGCCAGCGCAAGGGCGGTCGCACGCACCTGCTCCCAGTACATTGCCCAGGTCCAGGTGTGCCAGAGGCCGCGCAGCTTGTGCCGCAGCGCTGGGCGCTCGCCCCACTGCGCTGCACGCCTTCGCAACATCTGCGGCCAGGTATGGATCGCATGCGTAGCGAGCCAGCCCGGGTCGCGCACCGGGAAAGCGCCTTCCGGGAACCGGGAATCGGACGCCGTCATCGCCAGGTTTTCCTGCGCTTCCAGCGCTGCTGGTGGGTGCGCTCGCCCGCGGCGCCTCCTCCCATACCGAGATAAAACTCGCGAACGTCGTCTTTGGCCATCAAGGCCTGGCATGGATCATCGGCCACGATCCGGCCTAATTCCATGATGTAGCCATGCCGCGCAGTGGCGAGCGCGATCGCTGCGTTCTGCTCGACCACCAGGATGGCGGTACCAAGTTCGGCGTTGATCTGGGCAAGAATCGAAAAAATCTCGCGTGTCAGCAGCGGCGAGAGCCCGAGTGAGGGCTCATCGAGCAGCAGGAGCGAGGGCCTTGCCATCAGCGCGCGCCCGATCGCAAGCATCTGCTGCTCGCCACCCGACAGAAGCCCTGCATGCTGCTGCGCCCGCTCGCGCAGGCGCGGAAACCAGCGGTGAATACGCGCGAGCTCATCGCCCACGCCCTCGCGCCCGGCGCGGGCGAACCGGCCCGTCTCGAGATTCTGCTGCACCGTGAGAAAGGGAAACACCTGCCGGCCTTCAGGCACCAGCACCGCGCCCCGACGCGCGACCTCGTCAGGATCCAGCGCGGTGATGTCACGCCCCTGAAACCGGACATTGCCTTTGAACGGATCGATTACACCCGCAATGGTGTTGAGGAGCGTGGTCTTGCCCGCACCATTCGCGCCCAGCACGGTCACGAAGCCGCCTTCCAGCACATCGAGCGAGACGCCACGGATCGCGGCGACCGGCCCATACCAGGTTTCAAGGTTGCGCACTGACAGAAGCGGCTCTGCCACGGTCAGGCCCCCAGATAGGCGGCGACCACCCGCGGGTCGGATTGCACCTCGGCGGGCTTACCCAGCGCAAGCGCAGCCCCCTGGTTCATGCAGAGCACGCGATCTGCCGCGCGCGCCACCAGCGACATGTCGTGCTCGACCATCACCACTGTGATGCCCAGATCGTGACGGATGTCATCGATCCAGAACGAGAGGTCGCGGGTTTCTTCCGGGTTAAGCCCTGAGGCGGGTTCATCGAGGAGCAGCAGCGCGGGTTCGGCAGCCAGCGCGCGCGCCAGCTCCACCACCTTGCGCACGCCATAGGGTAGCCCCGCGACCGGCGCATGCCGCCAGGCCGCGAGATCAAGCAGTTCGATGATGTCTTCGATGCGCTCACGCGAGGCCGCCTCGGCGCGAGCGACTGAAGGCGGCCGGAACCACTGGGCGAGAAAGCTGCCCTGAGGAAACCGATGCCGCCCCAGCATCAGGTTATCGAGCACGCTTGCGCCCTCAAAGAGCTCGATATTCTGGAAGGTACGGGCCACGCCCGCGCCAATCACCTGATGACGCCTGAGCGCGAGCATGTCGCAGCCGCGCACGCGAATTGCGCCGCCTTGCGGATCGAAGACCCGGGTGATGGCATTGAAGACACTGGTCTTGCCCGCGCCGTTGGGCCCAATGATCGCAAACACCTCGCCACGATCCACCGTAAAACTGAGGGCATCGATTGCCCGCACGCCACCAAAGGCGAGCGACAGATTCTCGACCTCGAGCATGGGGCCATGATCGAGCGACGGATTGCCTGCGCTCATCGGTAGCGCTCCGACTTCATGTAGGTCTTGCCGCGCCGGAAGGTATCGCGCCGATAAAGCGGAAAGCTCTCCAGGAAAGCGCGGAACTTGAGCCATCGGCCATTCAAGCCGCGCGGCTCGAACAGCACGAAGAGCGCGAGCACCAGGCCAAACATGAAAATCTCCAGCCCCATCTGCTTGGCGATGTGATCGGGCAGCAGCGGCTTTACGCGCGAGATGAGCGTGGGCAGCATGCCGATCAGAAGCGCCCCCAGCACCGCCCCGCGAAGCGACCCCAGCCCGCCGATCACCACCATCAGCACCAGTTCAAGTGACAGCAGCATGCTGAAGGCCTCGGGCGAGAGGAACTGCACATGGTGCGCAAGCAAGGCTCCGGACAGCCCCGTCACCGCCGCCGACACCACAAAAGCAAGCACCTTGGTCCCTGCCACCTGGATGCCCAACGCATGCGCTGCGGCCTCGGAATCGCGCACCCCGATGAACGCCCGCCCCGTCTGGCTTCGCATCAGATTGGCCAGCCCCAGCACCACCATCACCAGGACCGCAAGACTCAGGTAGTAGAAGGGCTTGAGCCCGCCCAGCGAAAGGCCAAAGACCACGAGGTCGGGGACTGGCATGCCGTTATGCCCGCCCGTCACGCTCTTCCAGCGACCCGCCACCTGTTCAATGACCATTGAAAAGGCGAGCGTGACCATGGCCAGATACAGCCCGGACACCCGAATGGCGGGCAGGCCGATCAACAGGCCCACCAGCGCTGACAGTGCGGTGGCACCCGCCACGCTCAGCACCCAGGGCATACCCTGAGTGAGCAACCACGCATGCGAATAGGCGCCGATTGCGATGAATGCGGCATGCCCCAGCGACACTTGCCCGGTGTAGCCGGTGAGCACCATGAGACCCAGGCTCGCCAGACAGAGGATGAAGAGATAGGTCACTTCGCCGATAAAGAATTTCGGCAGAAAGGCGGGCGCAGCAATCAGGAGGGCGAGCAGTAGCCCCCATAAAATCCAGTCCTGCCGGTAACGGACCAGCCGCAGGCCATCGAGATAGGAGGTGTCGTAGGGAAAGCGCATGGCCTCAGACCCGCCGCCCGTGCGCTTCGCCAAGGAGGCCGCGCGGCCAGACCACCAGCACGCCAATCAGCACCAGGTAGGCCGCCACGTCTTTGCTGCCATCGGGCAGATACACACCGGCCAGTTGCTCGATCACGCCAATCAGCACGCCGCCCAGAATGGCGCCGGGCACACTGCCAAAGCCGCCCAGCACTAGCGCCGCCAGCGCCTTCAATACCACCACCCAGAGCCCGATATCGACCAGCGCCACCGGCGCGAGGAGCAGCCCGCATACCGCCGAGATGGCCCCCGATAGTGCCCAGACGAGCGATGACAGTGCCTTTACCCGAATGCCGTTGAGATAGGCTGCCAGCTGGTTCTGCGACGACGCCTGGATGGCGAGCCCCAGCCGCGTACGGCCCAGGAAGGCAAACAAGGTGACGGTGATCAGCAGGGCGACGCCCAGGATCACCAGGTTCAGGTCATTGATCACCAACGGCCCGATCTGGGTGCGGCCCTGGAACGGCACCTCGAAGCGGCGCGAGTCCGGACCGAACACCATGCTCACCGCACCACGAATCATGAACGCAATGGCAATGGTGAGCATCACGCCGGCAAACTGCGGCTGCCCAGCAATACGCCGCAGAAGCTGACGGTCGATTGCCCAGCCAAGCGCTGCGGCAAACCCAAGCACCACCGGAATCGCGAGCCAGAAGGGCCAGCCAGCCCCGGCGATCAGCGCCCAGCCCACGAACGCCGAGGCCATCAGCACATCACCGTGTGCAAAGTTGAGCACCTCGGTTGCCTTATAGGTGAGCACCAGCCCCAGCGCCACCAGCGCGTAGATGGCGCCGATTGCAATACCGTTTGCAATCAGCTGAAGCAGCTGGGCGAGCGCAGCGTCCATCCTGATGAAGCGGCAAGCGGCGAGTGTGTCACCAGCCTCGCCGCAGGCGCTCAGCGCTCACCCACGTGGCATGAAAGCCATTGGGGACACGCTCGGGCACGCGAATGCGGGCTACCGGACCACGGCTCACGTCGCGGGCATCGAACACCGTGCAGTAGGACTGCAGCGTCTCGTGGTCGGTCATGAAGCCCACCAGATAGCCATCGTCCTCGGCCTTCATGCCGTCGGCCGGCGCAAAGGGTGCCTCGCTCCACCACTTCGACGGCCCTTCGTGATAGACCTGACAACGGCCGGTTTCAAGATCGTAGCGGGCGAGACCCCCAAAACGCGGTTCTTCAGGTCGGGTGACCCGACCCATCAACAGGTTCCATGAGTAGCGTGTGCGCATACCCTGCATGGTGGAGTTGATGACAGGAAATTCGGTGTTGATGAAATCATCAATGACGCGCTCGCGGGTCTGACCGGTGCGCAGGTTGAACCGCCACTCGTAGAACATGCAGTCGTTATCAAGTTCGGCGAAATAGCGCGGCACCTTCGCTGCGTCGATCATGCCGTCGGGCCGGCGTGGGAACTTGAATGGCGTGCCGGTCATCACGATTTCAGTGCCGCCCTGCCCATCATCTTCTTCCCAGGCGTTGGACACGTGATAGATATAGATGGGGTTGGCCTCGAACCAGCGAATCTGGCTGGGGTTGCCGTGACGGGGAACGATGCCAAAGCGCGCGGGCATCTGCTCGTAGAAGCGCAGCTTGTGGCGGCCCGCCGAAAACGCGTCCATGTCATAGAAGAGCGGCAGGTCATGGAGGATGGTGTAATTCGTGGTGATTGCCATGTCGTGCGGCAGGCGCGGCCCGGGCAGTTCCACCGGCATGAGGGTGCGTAGCGCCCCCTGCCGGTCGAGCACGCCGTAGTGCATGTAGGGCGCCTTTTTGCCATAGGCAAAAAACAGGAATTCGCCAGTGCGCTCGTCGACCTTGGAGTGAGCCGAGATCGGCAGTCCTTCCAGACGGGCATCGAGCGCGAGCGGACCACGCGTGGAGAGATCGTGCGGATCGCAGCGATAGACCGTGCCACCCAGATACCACATGGTCAGCAGATCACCCGCGAAGAATTTGACGTCGGTGTTCGAGGTGTTCTTGAGTGGCTGATCGGGGCGATCGCGCCGGGGGGGATCTTTCACGCCCTGCCACAGCGCGCGACCGGCCGACAATTCTTCATCCAGCCCCGCCGTTTGGATCCAGCGGTTACGGTACCGCGCGCGGCCACGATCGAACTCGACCGAGTGCAGCATGCCATCGCCATCAAACCAGTGATAGCGGCCCGGTGCTTCAAAGCGCCGATTGGGGCCGTTACGAACATGGATGCCGTTGAGGTCAGCCGGAATCTCACCTTCAATATCGGTGAGCTCGATGACGCGCTCTGATTCGATCGGCGCAAAGCCGCCCTCCAGCACTGGTACGTCACTCGCGCCCATGTCGGTCTCCGTGAATTTTTCTGACTGGCCGTGCCATCCGGCTCGAATGCAATGAGCATAGCAAGCGTTTATTGGAACGCAAAGGATGAATAGGCCGCCCGCCGCAGGCGGAGCTGCCTGGCTGCGCCAAAAGACCACCGGGTACCATCGGAACATTCGAAACGAGGAGACAACGATGTCCGACCGACCCGCTCGCGAGCAGATGCCCATGCCTGCCCATTTCGCCTCACGAGCGTGTCGACGGGCGGGGCTTCTCGCCGTGCTCGCTGGCCTCACCGCGCTCATCATCGGCGCACCAGCTATCGCCCAGTCATCCTCAGGCTACCCGGATCGTCCGGTGCGGATGGTGATTCCGTTTGCGCCGGGGGGCGGTACCGACGTCATCGGCCGCATGCTCGCCCATGCCCTGCGCACGCCACTTGGCCAGTCGGTGGTGGTCGAGAACAAGCCCGGCGCCGCGGGTGCCGTGGGAGCGATGCAGGTCGTACAGGCCGCGCCTGACGGCTACACCCTGCTCTTCGCGCCGGTTGGCTCGCTCACCATCTCCCCCAACCTGCCGGGTGCCAAAGCCAGCTTTGATCCTTTGAATGATTTTTCGCCCATCGGGCTGATCGCAAGCCAGCCGGTTCTGCTGGTGGCGAGCGCAAAGCTCGGCGTCACCGATATGAAGGCCATGCTCACGCTCGCCGCGCAGCGCCGTCTCACCTACGGCACGCCAGGTAGCGGAACCGAACTCCACCTGATCGGCGAGACCTTCCGCCAGGCCACCCGAACCGAGCTGACCCACGTGCCCTACCGCGGCGGCGGCCCCGCCATCACCGACCTGATCGCGGGCAATATCGATCTGATGGTGGTCGTCACCTCGTCCATCCTGCCGCATATTCGGAGCGGCGCGGTCAAACCGCTGGTCACCACTGAAAAGAAACGGATCGACTCATTACCCGACGTCCCCACCACTGCCGAGGTCGGACTCGCCCAGGTTGACGGCACCGCCTCCTGGGGCGTGCTGGGGCCCAAAGGGCTCCCCGCGCCGGTGCTGGACCGGCTTCAGCAGGCCTTGCGTGCAGTAACGAGTGACACCGAGTTCGTGGGGCGTGTCCGCGAGGCAGGCGCCGCAGTGATGCCGCTTCCTGCTAATGAGTTTGCTCAGCACCTCCGCCGTGAAAGCGACACCTGGCGCAAGGTGATCATGGCGGGCAGCCTGCGCGCGGATTGACGGTGCCGACTGACCCGGCCAGGTCATTGTTCCGACCAAGCATTCATGTTCACCGCCTCCCCCCTGCGCCTCACCCCTCCGAACCCTCCCGCCATGAACCAGCCGAACTTTCTTTTCATCATCACCGACCAGCATCGCGCCGACCACCTGGGCTGCTATGGCAATCCCATCGTGCGCACGCCCCATATCGACAGCCTCGCCGCACGTGGCACGCGCTTCAACCGCTTTCACGTTGCCACGCCGGTCTGCATGCCCAACCGCGCGAGCATCATGACCGGCCGCATGCCGTCCGTACATCGCTCGCGCAGCAACGGCATTCCGCTCTCGCTCGATGCCACCACGTTTTCCCAGTTGCTGCTTGAGCAGGGCTATGACACGGCGCTGATCGGCAAGTGCCATCTGCAGAACATGGAAGACCGCCCGCCGCTGGTCGACCCGGAGGATGTGGGAACCCTCAAAGCTACGCCCGGCTACACGGAGGCCACCCAAAGCGATCTCGAGCAGGCCGCCTACCGGCAGGAACTGCGTTCATCCTGGAATCACCCCGAACACCGCCTCACCCTGCCCTATTACGGCTTCTCGCATGTTGAACTCTGCAATCACCACGGCGATGAAACCTATGGTGACTGGAGCCGCTGGGTGGCCGAGCAGATGCCCGACTTCGAAGCCCACCGCGGCCCTGGTCGTGGCCTGCCCGATGCGCGATTCTCGGCTCCCCAGGCGCGCCGTACCCCGCTTCCCGAGCATCTTTACTCAAGCGCCTACATTGCAGAACGCTCGGTCAACTATCTGCGCCGTCATGCAGCGTCGGGGAGCAATCGTCCGTTCTTTCTCAAGTGTTCCTTTCCGGATCCTCACCATCCCTTCACGCCACCAGGCAAATACTGGGACATGTATTCGCCCGATTCGGTTCAGGTACCCGACACTTGCGCCGAACCTGGGCCGGATGCGCCCGCGCATGTGCGCTGGATTCACGAGGAGCGCAGGCAGGGCAAGTCTCTTCTCACCGCCCAGCGGATGTTCGCAGTGAGCGCCGCCGAGACCCGCGAGATCCTCGCCCTCACCTACGGCATGATCACCATGATTGATGACGCGGTGGGGCGTATTCTCCATGCGCTTCGCGAGTCGGGCCTGGCCG